>NZ_JAUQOQ010000014.1:0-134206 GCF_030580795.1 Pseudomonas boreofloridensis
CGCCGATGACCGAATTGTGCCTGTGCCTACCAGGCGAGTGGCCCCTACCGCAGGCCGGAATCCCCGACGATGCGGCACGACGCTTTCCGGTCAGCCTGCTCGAGCGCCTGGCCGCGCTCACCTTCGAAGAAGCACCGCTGAGTGAGGGCACATTGATCCTGCGCAGCGACCCACGCTTCGCCGACCTGGCCTGGCCCGAGAAGACCGATGCCTTGCTGACGGTCGACAAGCCTTGGAACAAAGCGGCGGACAGCCGAACGCACACGCCGGACAGCGTTTACCTGCTGACGCTGGCTCCGGTGGCCTTCGCCAAGTGTCCGACCGGTAAAGCCCTGGCTTCGCTGGTGGAGCGCAAGCGCAAGGGAAGCTGGAAGACACTCGCCCTGGCGTTGCCAAACCCATAACGGTGGATTCGCACCTCGCGACCTTGCACGCAAAAACGAAACAGCCCCGGCAAATGCCGGGGCTGTTGGTTACGCCAAAACCGGATCAGAAGATGCTGATCGGGTACTCGACGAACACGCGTACTTCGTTGCCGTCGTCGTTGTAGCCATTCTGACGCACGGCATCGTTGGTGCGCAGGAATGAGCCGCGCAGCTTGACCGACAGGTCTTTGGCCGGGCCTTCCTGGACCACGTAACGGACCTGACTGAAGATCTCGCGCTCCTTGCCCTCGCCCCAGCCCTGCGGGTTGCCGACGGTGCGGGTGTTGATGTTGTCACCCACCACATAGGCGATCTTGTAGGTCAGCCCCGGAACGCCGAAGGCGCCGAAGTCCAGGCCGTAGCCCAGTTGCCAGGAACGCTCGTCCTCGGCGTTGAAGTCGGACCAGTAGGAGTTGGCCAGGTAGATGGTCGAACCGCCGTCGCCCACGCCGCCTTCGTTCTGGTACCAGCCGTAGTTGTAGCCGGTGCTGCCGGTGCTGCGCTGGTGGGCCAGGGTGAAGGAGTGCGGACCATAGGCGTAGGTCGCCGCCAGGCTCCAGATGGTGTTGCGGTCGCCGTTGAGGCCGGCTTCACGCACGTACTGGCTGTCGATGTCCGACTTGTAGCCGTTGAAGTCCAGGGTCAGGGACTGGTCGGCGGCGATCGGGAAGACGTAGTTCAGGCCCAGGTAGTGGCGCTTCATGACATCTTCGTTGTCCGCGGTGTACAGCGAGGCAGTGAAGTTGTCGGTGAACTTGTAGCTGCCGCCGAGTACGTTGATCGACTTCAAACCACCGCCGTCTCGACGCTGAGCGCTCTTGCGCGCTTCCTGGGTGAAACGACCGGCGTTCAGTTCCAGCCCTTCGATTTCCTTGGAGGTGATCAGGGTGCCGGTGAAGCTTTCAGGCAGCAGGCGCGAATCGTCGTATTGCAGGACCGGCAGCGCGGGCATCTGGTCGCCGTACTTGAGCACGGTGTTGGAGATGCGGAACTTGACGGCACCGCCAGCGCGGGCGAGGTCGTTGGCCGCGTCGCTGCGACCTTGAGCGTCAGTGGTGTTTTCGCGCTTGAAGAAATCGATACCGCCGCCGCCGTTGCGGCCCTTGCCGCCATCCAGGCGCAGTGCATACAGGCCGAAGGCATCGACGCCGACACCGACGGTGCCCTGGGTGAAGCCGGAGGAGAAGTTGGCGATCACGCCCTGGCCCCACTGGGACTGGTCGTTGACGCCGTGCTTCTTGTCACGATTGATGAACGCGTTACGCAGAAGGACGTTGGCGTGGCTGTCCTCGATGAACCCCTTGCTCTGGGCCTGGTCGTTGGCCTGGGCCTGAGTGGCGGCGATGAGTGCCAGCGCAACCAGGCTGATCCTTGTATTCAACATGTTGTTTTCCTTATTACCGAATCAGAACGCTCTGCTACGTAAACGCCAGGAACCAACGCCCCTTCGTAGGTTCGACGCGTGTATCCAAACGGTGGGCGGCGCTGCTGTGCAGAGCGCGCGCCTCGTCCGGCGCTCGGCCATGGGATGGCCGGCAGGCGTAGAGGCCGCATCCTATCCGCGCGCGCGAACGAATGTCAAAAAAACGTGAAATGAAGGTTGATATAACCAAATTGAAGCTTTGGGCTGGTGTAAATCCGTGGAGATTGGCTCACAGGGAGTTATTCCTTCTCTTTTTCGGACGTGTGTGCCAAGGCCAGCGCCATCTCGCTGCGGTCCCAAGCTACTGGCGGGAGGCGAGTTACAAATTGATACATACGTCATAAATCAAGCTGACAAATAGCCAAGCAGTAGCAAATAGCAAGCATTACCATTCGCATCCTTTCTCTCGACCCTTTGTCGGATGCCACGCCATGCCTGCTCCCCGCCGCTTCAGATCCCTACCCTTGGGCTTTTCGCTGATGTTCAGCACCAGTCTCGTCAGCGCCGCCACCCTACTCCCGGAAATCTCGATTTCGGCCGACACCGACCGTGAACGCGACAACCCCAGGGTCAAGGACGTCAGCACCGCCACCCGTACCTCGACCCCGGTGCGCTACGTGCCGCAGGCCATCGACACGGTCAAGGCGGCCAATGTACTGGACTACGGCAGCAATAGTCTGGGTAAGGCGCTGGAGGGCATTCCCAACGTCAGCAGCGGCGCCGACACTCGCTTCGACAGCCTGCGCATTCGCGGCTTCGATGCCAGCAACGATTTCTATCTGGACGGCGTACGCGATGACAGCCAGTACGTGCGCGACCTGCACAACATCGAACGCGTCGAAGTACTCAAAGGCCCGGCGGCAGTGCTTTACGGTCGCGGCAGCCAAGGCGGCATCGTCAACCGGGTGAGCAAGGCGCCGGAGCATGGTCGTCGCTCGACCCTCGAAGTCCAGGGCGGCAGCGAGGACCTGCGCAGCCTGTACGCCGACCTCAGCGCCGACCTGAACGATGACATCAGCGTGCGCCTGAACATGGGCAATCAGGACAACAACAGTTTCCGCGACGGCATCGACGGCAACCGCCAGTTGTTCGCCCCGTCGATGAGCTGGCAACTGAGCCCCGAGCTCAACTGGTTGGTGCAGTACGAATACAGTCGCTACAACCGCACGCCCGATCGCGGCATTCCCGGCGTCGGCGGCCGTCCGGCCGATGTGGGTCGCAGCACCACCTACGGCGATACGCAGCGCGACTTCATCGACGACCGGGCGCAGTCGCTGCGCTCGCGGCTGAACTATCAGCTGGGCGACAACTGGCAACTGCGCCACACCCTGAGTCTGTTCAAGCTCGACAGCGAGTTCGACAACACCTACCTCACCGGCTACATCCCCAGCACCCAGCGGGTGGTTCGTCAGCGCTGGCAGCAGGACCTGAACACCCGCAACCTGTTCAACAACCTCGAAGCCGAGGGCCAGGTCAGCACCTGGGGGCTGGACCACACGCTGTTGCTAGGGGTGGAGTTCGGCAACCAGCGCCGTGACCCACAGTTGTACACCGCGCGCGCGGTCAACGCGGGAGGCCAGGCGGTGCCAACGCTGGACCTCAACGCCCCGAACCGACGGCTGCAACACACCGGACCGATGGTGGCGTCGAGCTACAACCACACGGTGGTCGACAGCCGTGGTGTCTACCTGCAGGACCAGATCCGCCTCAACGATCAATGGCAACTGCTCGCCGGCATGCGCTTCGATCAGTTCGAGGTGCAGACCCAGAACAGGCTGCGGGGCATTTCCGAAAAACAGAACGACAACAGCACCAGTCCGCGCCTTGGTGTGGTGTACTCGCCCTGGCAGGCGCATTCCTTTTACGCCTCCTGGAGCAAGACCTTTTCCCCGGTCGGCGGTGGCTTGATCGGCATCACCCCCGGTGCAGCAGGCAACACCAACGAGACCGCGCCGGAGAACACACGGCAGAAGGAAATCGGGGTCAAGAGCGACTGGCTCGACGACCGCCTGAGCACTACCCTCGCCGTCTACGAACTGGAACTCTACAACCGCCGCACCAGCGATCCGGACAACCCGGGTATCACCGTGCTCACCGGCCTGCAGCGCTCACGTGGGGTCGAACTGACCGCCCAGGGCAAGCTGGTGGGCGACTGGTACCTGCGCGGCGGCGTCGGTCTGCAGGATGCCACCATCGTCAAGGACAACAACGGCCTGGCGGGCAACCGAGTCAACAACGTGGCGCGGCGCAATGCCAGCCTGTTCCTGACCTGGAAGCCGGAGTTGGGCTGGTACGCCGAAACCGGCCTGACCCTGGTGGGTCAACGCTACGCCGACAACCAGAACACCACCGTACTGCCCGGCTATGGCCGCTGGGATGCGCTGGTCGGGTTGCGCACCCATGACTGGGACGTGCGCGCGGCCCTGTCCAACCTCACCGACAAGACCTACTACAGCGCCGCGACCAGCGCCGCGCAGATCCAGTTCGGCGACCCGCGCAGCCTGGTGGTGACCGGCACCTACAGCTTCTGATGCAGCCAGGCTCTATCCAGAACGCCGACTCTAGGCTTCAATACGCGTTTTTTGCGGATACACCCGAGGATTCACGGCATGGCTTCCAACACCAAGCAACAGAAACGCGCCAAGCGCGCCGCCTCCAAGGCCAAGCAGAACCGGATGGTGCGCAGTGGCCAGGCGGTCAAGGCCAGTTCGGGTGAAAGCACCAGCGTCGAGCAGGTGTTCAACAAGGCCATGGATTCGGGCAGCTACGACGCGTTGTTCGAGAAGATGAAGCAGGCCCAGGAGAACGGCCTGGAGGCGATGATTTCGGTGTTCCTGGTCGACCCGCTGCTGGCGCTGGTGCTCAAGGGTCACAAGGAAGAACACGCCACCGACTATATCGTCTTGGTGTTCACCGCCTACCGCGCCTGGCTCGATGGGGCCGATGACGCGGCCACCATGGTCTGGCTGGAAAGCGATGAATTCCAGGCGGCCTATGTGGCGGCGTCGGAAGCAGTGGCCAAGCAGCAGCAACAGCAGAAACAGTTCGGCTGACGCCATTTCGCAGCCATGAAAAAGCCCCTCGGGTCGATCCCGAGGGGCTTTTTCGTAAGTCGCGCAGGCAATTACTGCAGCGACGGTGCCTCGCCCGCTTCCTGCATGCGCTGCAGTTCCTGGGCGTACAGGGCATCGAAGTTCACCGGCGACAGCATCAGCGCCGGGAACGAGCCACGGGTCACCAGGCTGTCGAGGGTTTCACGCGCGTACGGGAACAGGATGTTCGGGCAGAACGCGCCCAAGGTGTGGCTCATCGACTGCCCGTCCAGGCCCGAGATCAGGAAGATGCCGGCCTGCTGGACTTCGGCGATGAACGCCACTTCGTCACCATTCTTGACGGTGACCGACAAAGTCAGCACCACCTCGTGGAAGTCGCCTTCCAGGGCCTTCTGACGGGTGTTCAGATCCAGCGAGACGCTCGGCTCCCACTGCTGGCGGAAGATCTGCGGGCTCTTGGGCGCTTCGAACGACAGGTCGCGCACGTAGATGCGCTGCAGCGAGAATTGCGGGCTGTTCTCTTCGGCAGCGCCGTTGGTCTGTTGGTCAGTCATGGCAGATCCTTGTCTGAAAAAGGGTTGAAAGGGGGCGTGAATCAGGCCTCGAGCAGGGCGTCGAGCTTGCCCGAGCGCTCCAGCGCAAACAAGTCATCGCAACCGCCGACATGGGTGCTGCCAATCCAGATTTGCGGCACCGAGGTACGCCCGGCCTTCTGCGCCATCTCGGCACGCAGTTGCGGCTTGCCGTCGACACGGATTTCCTCGAAGGCCACGTTCTTGCTCGCAAGCAGTTGCTTGGCGCGCATGCAGTAGGGGCAGTAGTCGCTGGAATAGACGATGACCGGTTGCATATCACTT
Organism: Pseudomonas boreofloridensis; assembly: GCF_030580795.1. NCBI lineage: Bacteria > Pseudomonadati > Pseudomonadota > Gammaproteobacteria > Pseudomonadales > Pseudomonadaceae > Pseudomonas > Pseudomonas boreofloridensis. Next base: position 5,759 of record NZ_JAUQOQ010000014.1, read on the forward strand.
CACCAGGGGCAGGTTGTCGGCTTTCCAGCTGGACACGCCGCCGCTGAGCTTGGCGGCGGTGTAGCCGGCTTTGAGCAGGTCGCGGCAGACGGTGCCGGACTGCTGACCCATCGCGTCGACGATGATCAGGGTCTTGTCCTTGTGCTTCTCCAGCTCTGCCATGCGGCTGGCGATCTTGTCCTGGGGAATGTTCAGCGCGCCGACAATGTGCCCGGCAGCGTACTCCTTGCCTGGACGGATATCGATCACCACGCCTTTGTCGGCGTTGACCAGCGCGGTCATTTGACCGTTGCTCAGGCTCTGACCGCCACGGCGGATCTCGTTGAGAAGCAGCAGGATCAGCAGAATGAAGAAGATCGCAACCAGGATGAAGTGATCTGTCGCAAATTGAATCAGGTGAGCAACCATCAGGGGTGTTCCAGGCGATTGAAAATGCCGGCCAGTATACACAGCCACCCAGGCCGGCCAAAGCCCGCCGGGCCGGTGCGAAAACCCGCCTTGCACAGGATAGGGCGGTGCGCTGGTCGCGCGGTCCGACGAATATTCGCCGCCTCTGGCCGATTTCCCCTAAAATGCGTGTCTTTATCATCTTTGAACAACCGTGAGTTTGATCGATGACGAACCTCCCCAAGCCCCTGGTCCTGATCATCCTGGATGGTTTCGGTCACAGCGAAAGCCGCGAATACAACGCCATCCTCGCCGCCAACACGCCGGTCTACGACCGCTTGCGCGCCACCCAGCCGCATGGCCTGATCTCCGGCTCCGGCATGGATGTCGGCCTGCCGGACGGGCAGATGGGCAACTCCGAAGTCGGTCATATGAACCTGGGTGCCGGGCGCGTGGTGTATCAGGACTTCACGCGGGTGACCAAAGCCATCCGTGACGGTGAATTCTTCGAAAACCCCGTGCTTACCGGCGCCGTGGACAAGGCCGTGGCCGCTGGCAAGGCGGTCCACCTGCTGGGTCTGCTGTCCGATGGCGGTGTGCACAGCCACCAGGATCACATCGTCGCCATGGCCGAACTGGCCGCGCAGCGCGGCGCCGAGAAGATCTACCTGCATGCCTTCCTCGATGGCCGCGACACCCCGCCGCGCAGCGCGCAGTCATCCCTCGAACTGCTCGACGCCACCTTCGCCCGACTGGGCAAGGGCCGCATCGCCAGCCTGATCGGCCGCTACTTCGCCATGGACCGCGACAACCGCTGGGACCGCGTCAGCGCGGCCTACAACCTGATCGTCGACAGCGCCGCCGACTACAGTGCCGACAGCGCAGTGGCCGGCCTGGAAGCGGCCTATGCCCGTGACGAGAGCGATGAATTCGTCAAGGCCACGCGGATCGGCGAGGCCGTGAAGGTCGAGGACGGCGACGCGGTGATCTTCATGAACTTCCGCGCCGACCGCGCCCGTGAGCTGTCGCGCGTCTTCGTCGAAGCGGATTTCAACGAGTTCCCCCGCGCGCGCCTGCCGAAACTGGCGGCCTACATCGGCCTGACCCAGTACTCGGCGAAGATCCCGGCTCCCGCCGCATTCGCCCCGGCCAGCTTGCACAACGTGCTCGGCGAGTACCTGGCCAACAACGGCAAGACTCAACTGCGCATCGCCGAGACCGAGAAGTACGCCCACGTTACCTTCTTCTTCTCCGGCGGCCGCGAAGAGCCGTTCGAAGGTGAAGAACGTATTCTCATTCCGTCGCCGAAGGTCGCCACCTACGACCTGCAACCGGAAATGAGCGCACCGGAGGTCACCGACCGCATCGTCGAAGCCATCGAGCAGCAGCGCTTCGACGTGATCGTGGTCAACTACGCCAACGGCGACATGGTCGGCCACACCGGCGTATTCGACGCCGCCGTGAAGGCGGTCGAAGCGCTGGACGGCTGCATGGGGCGTATCGTCACGGCACTGGAAAAAGTCGGCGGCGAAGCGCTGATCACCGCCGACCATGGCAACGTCGAACAGATGGAAGACGAATCCACCGGCCAGGCGCACACCGCGCACACCACCGAGCCGGTGCCGTTCATCTATGTCGGCAAGCGCAAGGTCAAGGTCCGCGAAGGCGGCGTGCTGGCGGACGTGGCGCCGACCATGCTCAAGCTGCTGGGGCTGGAGAAACCCGTCGAAATGACCGGCACCTCGATTCTGCTCGACGCCTGAGCCGGCTCAGCGCTGCACAATGAAAGCCCGATGCGATTGCATCGGGCTTTTTGCGTTTCAAGGGTTCAGCGAAAGCGATAGCCAACGTTGACCATCATGGCGTTGCCCCCCAGCAGCACCGCCTCGATGCCCACCGGCCCCAGGTGGGTGCCCAGCGCGGGAATGATCACGGGTGCCACGCCAAAGCGATTGAGCGGCAGCTTGTCGCGGTACTTGCCGCGATAACCCTGCAGCAAACCGGCACTGACCTTGGCGTACACCGGCCATCGGTCATGCTGCCAGGCCTTGCCGCCGTAGGCGTAGACCGAGCGCTGGCGGAACGAATTGCGGAAGGTTGCAGCACCGTACAGCAGGCCATCGGCGCGATTGCGCTCCAGGCCGATGAGTTCCTGACGCTCGTTGTGGTCCGGGTCGGGATTGAAGTGTCGGGTGTAGACACTGGTCTGCAAGGTCCAACTGTCCTGCTCGGTGGCAGCCGCAACGGACGGAATGAGGACCATCAGTACACACCCTGCGCACAACAGAAAGTGCCTCAACCGGAACAAACGGAAAGATATCGACATGGACGTTCTCGCACAGCAGGAAGAGCACGGGCAGCCGGATCGGCGTTCGCCCCGCAAGGGCCGCCGATGGTAAGCGCGGTCGTTGCTGCGCTTCATGCCGAGCTTTCCGATCATCAAAACGGATAAGTCCGATATTTCATGCGGCTTTCCTGACAAACGCGGCCCTCCTGCCGCTGGCAGGCGTTTTTTTTGCAAGCCCGGGCGGGCATACTAGGCCAGTCTCCATCCCTGGTACGCCCGATTCCATGCGCCGCGCCCTCATATTCCTCGCCCTGTCATGCCTGCTCGCCCCGGCTATCGCCGACGAGCGCGCCCAGACCCAGCAACAGCTGGACGCCACTCGCCAGGACATCGCCGAGCTCAAGAAGACGCTGGGCAAGCTCCAGGAAGAGAAAGCCGGCGTGCAGAAAGACCTCAAATCCACCGAGACCGATATCGGCAATCTCGAGAAACAGGTGGAGGCGCTGCAGCAAGCGCTAAAAAAGACCGAGGGCGAACTGGAGCGCCTTGACCACGAGAAAAAAAAACTCCAGTCCGCCCGTACTGAACAGCAACGGCTGATCGCTATCCAGGCCCGTTCGGCCTACCAGAGTGGCCGCGAGGAATACCTCAAGCTGCTGCTCAACCAGCAGAATCCCGAGAAGTTCGCGCGCACCCTCACCTATTACGATTACCTGAGCAAGGCGCGCCTGGAACAATTGCGTACCTTCAACGAGACCTTGCGCCAACTGGCCAACGTCGAGCTGGAGATTTCCGGGCAGCAAGAGCAACTGCTGGCCCAGCGCGCCGACCTCGACACCCGCCGCCAGTCACTGGAAGCCGAGCGCAGCAAGCGCCAGCAGGTGCTGGCCAAGCTCAACAGCGACATGAAAGCCCGCGACCAGAAGCTTCAGGCCCGCGAGCAGGACCAGGCCGACCTCGCCAAGGTGCTCAAGACCATCGAGGAAACCCTCGCGCGCCAGGCCCGCGAAGCCGAAGAGGCGCGGCAGAAGGCCCTGCTGGCGCGCCAGGAAGAAGAAAAGCGTCGCCGCGAACAGGCCCTGGCCGATGCTCGGCGCGAGGCGCCCGAAGCGCCCGAAGCGCCGCCGAAGAAGGCCCGTACCGTACTTGGCCCGCTGGTATCCAGCGACGGCGCCAACTACGGCGGCGCCTTTTCCGCGGCCCGTGGAAAACTTCCATGGCCGGTCAATGGTCGACTGCTGGCACGCTTCGGCGATACCCGTGGCGGTGACGCCCGCGCCAAGTGGGATGGGGTGATGATCGCCGCCTCCGCAGGCACCCAGGTGCACGCGGTGCACGGTGGCCGCGTGGTGTTCGCCGACTGGTTGCGCGGTGCCGGACTTCTGGTCATTCTCGACCACGGCAATGGTTACCTGAGCCTGTATGGCCACAACCAGAGCCTGCTCAAGAGTGCCGGAGACATCGTCAAGGCCGGTGAAGCCATTTCCACCGTCGGCGACAGCGGCGGTCAGGACAGCGCGGGCTTGTACTTCGCGATTCGCCAGCAGGGTCGGCCAACCGACCCGGCGCAATGGTGCCGAGGCTAGGCATTTGCATACATGACGGCATCGCCTCTATGGGCGGCGTCGATGCTCCGTCAGGGGCACCTACAGGATCAGGAGTTCGTTCGACATGCTGCACTCGTCTCGCCTCACCCAGCTGGCCCTGAGCATCGCTCTGGTCGTCGGCGCGCCCCTGGCCACCGCCGCCGAGCCGGCCAAGGCTGCCAAGCCTGCGGCCATGCCGGCCACCGAGGTGACGGCCAAGGCGCCGCTGCCGCTGGACGAGCTGCGCACCTTCGCCGAGGTCATGGACCGGATCAAGGCCGCCTACGTCGAGCCGGTGGACGACAAGACCCTGCTGGAGAACGCCATCAAGGGCATGCTCAGCAACCTCGACCCACACTCGGCCTACCTCGGCCCGGAGGACTTCCAGGAACTGCAGGAAAGCACCAGTGGCGAATTCGGCGGCCTGGGCATCGAAGTGGGCCAGGAAGACGGCTTCATCAAGGTGGTCTCGCCCATCGACGACACCCCGGCATCGCGCGCCGGCATCGAGGCGGGCGACCTGATCGTCAAGATCAACGGCGCGCCCACCCGTGGCCAGACCATGACCGAAGCAGTCGACAAGATGCGCGGCAAGATCGGCCAGAAGATCACCCTGACCCTGGTGCGCGACGGTGGCACACCGTTCGACGTGACGCTGGCCCGTGCGGTCATCCAGGTCAAGAGCGTGAAGAGTCAGTTGCTGGAAAGCGGATATGGCTACATCCGCATCACCCAGTTCCAGGTCAAGACCGGCGAGGAAGTCGGCAAGGCACTGGCCAAGCTGCGCAAGGACAACGGCAAGAAGCTGCGCGGCCTGGTCCTGGACCTGCGTAACAACCCAGGTGGCGTGCTGCAGTCGGCCGTGGAAGTGGCCGACCACTTCCTCACCAAAGGGCTGATCGTCTACACCAAGGGCCGTATCGCCAACTCCGAGCTGCGTTTCAGCGCCGACCCGGCCGACGCCAGCGAGGGCGTGCCGCTGGTGGTGCTGATCAACGGCGGCAGCGCCTCGGCGTCGGAGATCGTCGCCGGCGCCCTGCAGGACCAGAAGCGCGGCGTGCTGATGGGCACCGACAGCTTCGGCAAAGGCTCGGTGCAAACCGTGCTGCCATTGACCAACGACCGCGCACTGAAGCTCACCACGGCGTTGTACTTCACCCCCAACGGCCGCTCCATCCAGGCCCAGGGCATCGTTCCGGACATCGAGGTGCGCCAGGCCAAGCTCACCGCCGAAGCCGACACCGACAACTTCAAGGAAGCCGACCTGCAGGGCCACCTGGGCAACGGCAACGGCGGCGCCGACCGCCCGACCGGCAGCAGCAAGCGCACCGAGCGCCCGCAGGACAATGACTTCCAGCTCAGCCAGGCCCTGAGCCTGCTCAAGGGCCTGAACATCACCAAGGGCGACTGATGCCCGTCATCCGCGCCCTGCTGCTGACACTGGCCTGCGCACTGGCCGGCACCGCCCACGCGGCGCCGGTCAAGGCGTTCATGAGCATCATCATCGACGACCTGGGACAGAACAGCGAACGCGACAGCCGCACCCTCGCCCTGCCCGGACCGGTCACCCTGGCGGTCATGCCCGATACCCCGCACGCCAGCGATTTCGCCCGCCAGGCCCACAAGGCCGGGCGCACGGTGATCCTGCACATGCCCATGGACCCGGCCACCGGGCCTTATGCCTGGCACCCCGGCCTACCCATCGAGGAACTGGCGCGGCGTCTGGATGCGGCGCTGATCAAAGTGCCGTTCGCCGCAGGCGTCAACAACCACATGGGCAGTCGCATGACTGCGCAACCCGAGGCCATGGCTTGGCTGATGGGTGAGCTGCAGCGTCGTGAGCTGTTCTTCGTCGACAGCCGCACCAGCGCCGCCACGGTGGCGGCGGCCAAGGCTCAGGAAACGGGGCTGGCCCACGTTTCGCGAGATGTGTTTCTCGACGATGTGCGCACTCCGGAAGCCATCGCGGCCCAACTGCGCCAAGGCGTCGAGCTGGCGCGCAAGCAAGGCTCGGCGGTACTGATCGGCCATCCGTACCCGCAAACCTTGCAGGTGCTGGAGCGGGAAATGCCCCGGTTGGCCAACCAGGGCATCGAGTTGATCGAGCTGCGTCAGATGATCGCCGAGCGCAGCAATCAGGCCATGCCGGCACATGGTCGGCACGGCCGATACAGCAACCGCTGAGAGTGCTCACTCGAAGGGAATGATGCCCTCGACGTCGCCCTTGCGCAGTTGCCCGCGATACACCTTGAGCACCTGGTTGCGCTTTGCCGCACGCAACTGCGCTTGTGCGCCCAGCTTGCGCTGCTCCCAGAGCTTGAGATGACCCCGGAGGAACTCGCGGTCGGCGGTCTCCTCGGCGGGGTAATGGAAATGGGCCTCCCACAGCTTTCTGCCGGTCACCCGCCGGATTTCATAAGTGTCCAAGTAATCACCATCGGACAGCGATAAACGTCGATCACGCCGCTCGATGATGAGCTCACCAATGGAATGCAGGTACTTCAAGGCATTGAGCGTTGGTGTGCGTGTCGTCAGGTAAAGGGTGACCAGCAGATCGCGCTTGCTGTCCTCCAGCTCTTGGATGGCTGCCTGGGCCCTCTCGATCAACTCACCGTCCTGGCCACTGCGTGGCAACTGCGCCAGCCTGTGCTGAAGATCCTTCACATGCAGGTCGATCACCGTCGACAGCCCCAGGGGTTCATCGTGACCGAAGAACCGCTTGGCCATGTTGATGGTTGGGTTCACGCCGGCAATCAGCGCCTGCACCTGGGTGCGCAGAACCTCCGGCTGCGGTGCAGGCCCGACGGCAGGCCGTTCTTTGAGCTCATCCGCCACTTCGCGCCACTGACTGGCTTGGCGACGGAACGTTCTGAGCACATTGTCATGACTGTCCCTCTGCTGCACGACGGCTTCGCCGTCCTCCCCCGTGGCCTCCACACCCACCACATTGCGCCCGCGCTGGGTTCTGACCACCCGACGAATACCGCCGCGCGGCGCATACACCGGGGTGCGCTGGGGCACCGGCTCGCTCAGTTCGATTTCGCGGACACTGGCGCTCATCTGTTCAGTGGCCAGCGCTTTGAGCCGCCGCGCAACGTTGAGAAAAGACTGCAGCTTGTCCTGGCGAATCAGCGCCGGCTGGGTGCTGGTCAGATACTCGGCGCTGCCGATGGTTTCCTCGTAGGCCTCGATCACATCGTTGAGCACCGCCACGCGCTCCTCCTCGGACAGATCGCTGGCCGCCAGTTCGCCATGTGCGCTACCGGCGCTGCGCAAGGCGTCGCTGACCAACAATTCGTCATGGTCCGCGACCTCCTCCTCGGTAGAGCCCTTGAGGCGGTCCAGGCACAGCTCGCCAAGGTCTTCGAGCAAACGAAACTCCACATCGACGGCGTTGTGCCGCCGCTGCTCGATCACCTTGTCCAGTTCATGGTGCTTGTTGACCGGCTGGTCGTCATCGTCGCGAAAGACGATACCGTCGTCCTTGAGCGTGCTTTCCAGCAGCGCATCGAAACGCCCCGCGTGCGCGACCAGTTCGATGCCCAACTGCTCGACGCGCTCCAGCGACGCAACCAGGCGCAGATACTGCTGCTTTTCCTCGTCGGTCTCGGGCAGGATCGCGATCGCCCGACGTTGAGCGTCGATCGCCTCATCGTTGATAAGCGTCGCCAGCAGGTTGTAGCGATGCTCGCAGGCGGCGATCAGGCCCTGGCGCAACAGGCTGCGCTGATGCAGTAGCGCGTCGGCCACCACCTGACTGGACAGCTTCACAGAGCCGGTGCTCATCAACAGCGCCTCATGTTTGAGGTCATGCTCGATGAGGTTCTTGAGATCCTTCGCCAGCACGTTGCGTTGTGCCCGGCGCACCTGGATGTGCAGGTCGAGCAACTCGCGCTGGCGCTCGTCCAAAGACTCCAGCGCCTGCAACTCGTCGATCTTCGCCGTGGTCTTGTCCACCTCGTCCAGATGCTTACCGAAAGCCTGTCCCAGGCTGTTGCGCTGACCGGTCAGCTGCACGTCCTGCTCCCTTATCCGTGCTTCTGCGGCGATGTTCTCCTCGCGCTTGCGGGCAATGCGGCTTTTCGGCATACCTCCACGCAGTCGTTGCCCGACGTCGATTCGCCAGCCGGCACCATAGCGCTCTACCCAGGGCCCAGGATTGCCTTGCGCGTCGACGATGCGCACACCTTCTTCGCCCAGCGTGACGCGATAGGCATCGCCACGCAGCCCGACGTAATGTTGATCCTCGATGAGGTACAGGCCGGCGGCAGCGCCCTGTGCGAGTGGGGTCAGTCCGTCCAGCGCACGCTCGCTGCGCATGGCCTCCAACTGGCGAAGTCGTTCCGGTGGCAGCAGGTTGAATCCGCTACCGCCACTGAAGGAGAAGTCCAGCAGTGCCTGCGGCTTGGCGAGCGCGCCGGCCATGAACACCTTGCCCTGCGCAGGCGCGGGGGGGCGCTCGGTGATCGGCAGCGCCGCACCGGCTGCAAGACCGCGCATCTGGGCTGCATCCGGTAGCCTGGCCGGCACTCGCGACACCGCAGGCGCATAGGCGTGCCCTATCACCATGACCAAGTTCAACAGCATGTCGACCAAGGCCGCCGAGCGCTCGAACGCGCTGCCCTCGCGCAACGCCTGCACGTCGGCACTCGCGGCATCGAACATCTGCACCAGCCACAGCACCGTCGCCACCGGGCCGCGTAGCAACAGGCTGGCAACGTCGAACAGCAGCCATGCGCCCTGGACCAGCAGCGCCCAGCGACTCTCGGCGTTGGACACCGAATCGCGGTCCGCCAGGGTCACCAGCAGATCGCGGTTGGCCTGGTAGAGCTGCAGGTCCACCTCGCTGCGCCAGTAGCGCGGCCAGAACTGCACCGGTGCCACGGGCGCGGGCAGAATCGAGGTGTCGACGATCGGCGTTCCCAGGTGCGGTTCGGTGAATCCGCCGTGGTCGTAGACCGGGCGCGCCTGCGGCGGCAACCAGTCGAGCAGGCTGGCTTGCAAGTCCTTGTCTTCGCGCACGGCCTGCATCATGGCGTCGATACTCGCGAACTCGAGCACGGCGGCCTTGCCGTACAACGGCCGATAGAGGATGACGTTGTTCAGCGCCGCGTTGAACAGCACATACATGCCCTGCACCACATCGCATGCCGGGCTGTCGGGCGCACGGCGCAGGGCCAATGGCATCAGCATGCTCGCCGGCAGGCTGGCATCGATGCGTCCTGCGCAGTAGTCGCTGACCGCTTGCAGACTGGGTTCGCAGATCCGTCCGTGCAACCGCGCGCGAAGGGCGCTGAACAGCAGTGCGCTGCGCCACTGTCGAGCGAACTGCTGTACACGCATCGAGTAGCCGCTCGGCTCGTCCAGTTGCGCTGCGACGTACAGTGGAAAGCTGCCGCCGATGTCCACCCGCTCCACCAACGCCTTGACGTAGTCGGCGTTCATCCACGCCATGATCAACTGGCCATCGCGGTGTCGGATGGCAGTGATGGATGCGCCTTGCAGCGACGCAAGATTGGCGATGGCGAACTGGGTCAGGCTGACACTGCGCCGCTCCAGTGCCCCGTCGCCCGTGCCAGCACCCGCCCCGCCTGGCACGCCCCAGGCGGTGGTGAGCTCGAGCATCAGGTCGTCTGGCCAGTAATTGGCATCGATCGGGTGATCGGCCAGCAGTTGCTGGCGCAGTTGCTGGCTGGCGTAACTGTGCAGGTCCAGCACCTCGCCCAAGGCCGCGGCGCCACCGGACTCGGCCTGGGCCAGCGCCAGTTCGTACAGCGCCGATTGGCAGGCGAAGCTGTCCGTTGGACTGAGCCGGAACACGCCCGACGGTGGCACGCCTTTGATCTGTGCCTGGGTGATGTAGCCTTCGAGAAACCAGCGTGACGGGTCGGTGAGCGCCAGATACGCGTGCTCCAGTTCAGCCACGCTGCGCAGTGACAGACGGTCGAGGGCCTGCACCTGTTCGAGCATGCGCTCCTGCAACAACGCCGTCAGTTGTGCGAAGGGGTCGCCCTCGAGCACGTGGCGATGCCAGGTCAGGCCGACACCCTGGGCAGACGGCGCGTACTCGTCGGCCAAAGCATCGGTCAGCGCATCGAGGCCGTCGAACGCCCAGATCACGCCGGACGGGCGACACCACAGGACCACCTCAGCCTCATCCAACTGCCCCTGCACGAACAGATCGGTGAGAAACGTGCTGCTCGTGCGGGCGTCGTGCAGCAGATCGATCTGCACCATGAACACCGCCGGCTGCTCACGTCCGCCCTTGAGCAGGCCATGAATGCACGCCTGCTGGCGCGCATCGAGGCCGTTGAGCGGGAGGTTGTACAGCAGCGCCGCGCGGATCGTTTGCTGCAGGCAGCGGTCTCGGCTAGCGCCCATGCTGCCTGGCGCGCGCCAGTAATCGACCTGCGCTTGACGGAAGTGGGCCGCGGTCAGCAACAGCACATCGTTGAACGGCTCGATCAGGCGCTGCAAGTCGATCTGATCGCCGTCAGCCGTTTCGAACGGATCCTCGATGGCGAACAAGCGTTTGCGATCGAGCGTCAGGTAGGGCTTGGTGTTGGCCACGGCGGGGAAATCCAGCAGGACGCCGTTGAGGCAGGCCTGCAGCACCTCATCGACCAGCGGGCGCAAAGCGACCTGCTCGCCGTCCGGGCTGGGAGTGGCCACGCTGAGCCTGTCGGCGTCGACCAGCTCGGGACGCTGGCGGGCGATCAGCGGGTACTGCTCGACCAGCGCTAGCAGGAGTTGGCGGCTGAGCACCTGTCGCAACGTGGGACGGCTGGCGAACTGGGCGCGCACGAGCAGGCAAAAGTCGGGCGATGAAACGACGGTATCGGTCATGACGACGTCTCGCTGGGAACGGACCCCGACCCTAGCTCGGTGCCCACACCGACTGGCCGTACTTATCGCTGGCACTCGATCGTCAGCACTATGTAACGCGGATGGTCTGCGCCACGGCGGCAACCTCATGGCAACCGTCCAGAGGAATTCGCCATGCCGTCACGCTCCGCCCTATCCGTATCTGCTACCTGGCTTCTGCTGGCGTTTCGCGCCGACGTCGTGGTCGCCGCCGATCCTGTGCCGCTGCTCAATGCCCAGTTGCAGAGCGTGCAGTGGAACGGTATCGGCCGCCTGAGCACCCAGCACGGCACGCATCAATGCATCGCCACCTTGCTCGACACCCGCGAGCCCTCAGGCCAGTCGTCCGGGCCTGCCTACGTGGTCACCGCCGCCCATTGCCTGGATCCACGCAACGGCGTGGTCGCCCATGACGTGCCGGCCGAGGGCTCGGTGGCCTTCAACTATTTCATCGACACGTCCGAGCAGCGCGTCACCTTCGCGCTCAAGCAGCGGGTGTGGAGCAGCATGCAGAGCACCGACCTGGCGTTGCTCGAGCTCGATGCCAGCTTGCAGGACGTCATGGCCCAGGGTATCGAGCCCCTACGGCTGGGCGAGCGACCGGACACGGCCACGCCGGTGATGGTGATTGGCGAGCCCAGTGTGCCTGATGAGGGCCTGCGCCTGATGCGCTGCACGCAACAGCGTGCCAGCCATGCCATCGAATACCCCTGGGTCTGGCGCGACATCGAGCGCAACGACTGCGCGGGCATCGCCGAGGGCGCCTCGGGCAGCCCGGTGATCAGCGAGGACGGGCAACGCTTGATCGCCGTCATCAACAGTGTCGGGGTCGCCGATTCGACGCGCTGCGAGCGCAACAGCCCGTGCGCGTTCGATCATGCCGAAGCGGTGACCGGACAGGCGCTCAATTACGCCATGCCGGTGCAACGCTTGTCAGGCTGCTGGCGACAGGGGCGTGCAGACCTGGAAAACCCCGACTGCACCTTGCTGCCCGCTGTGCACATCGAGATCCAGGAGCGCATCGCATTCATGCGCAAGCTGGCGCTGGATGCCAACGGGCAGATCGAGGCGCCGACGTGGGGCATGACCTTCGCCCTGGACACGCCGCGCTATCGCTACAAGACCGTGCAGGATCCGAAGGCCTGCGAGGATCCGCTGCACTACAGCGGCACGATCGAGGCCGCGCAGAACCGCATCGACACACCGATTGGCACGACGCCGGGCTGGTACTTCCTGTGCTTGATCGGCGTCGAGGGCGCCGATCAGCGACCCTCGCCAGGCTTGATGGCCAACAGTCTGAGCCTGCCGGTCAATCTGCTTCCCGCTGCGCCAGTACCTGACCCGGACGTGTCGATCCGACGCCTGGAGGACGCCAGCCTGGAGGTGACCTGGACCCGCCACCCGCCGGATCTGGTGCGCTACTTCGTCAAGCGCGGCCCGCCGCAGTCGACCGATTGCGAGAACCCGTCGGGCTACCGACGGGCGCGCCACGAGGTGTATGCCTTCAAGCCCCAGCAACTGCCGTTGAAACTCTGCACCCGAGGCGAGGACATCAACGGCAGTCATTCGGTGGTACGCACCGACCATCTACTGCCTGCGCCATGACGGCTCAGCTGTAGACGCGGCCCAGCACCTGGCGGTGGCTTTCGAACTGATCCAGCACGTCGCGCACGATCTGCTCGGACGTGAAGCCCATCAGGTCGTATTCCTGGCTGCCGTCATGCAGATAGACCTCGGCACGGTAGAAGCGCTGGCGCACTTCTGCCTCGCCCTCGGGCGACGCCTCGTTCGGTGCAGCCAGATAGCCGTCCAGGCTCACTTCGTAGACGAACGGGTTGCCCTCTTCCATCATCACCCGCACGCCCATCATGTTGCGCGACTGACCGACGCGGGTCTCGACCTGGAAGCCCAGGGCGCGGAGCTGCTCAGCCGCCTCCTTGAGCGCCGGGCTGACCTGGCGGTCCATGAAGCGCTGCACCACAGCCTGGGTCGGCTGCAGTTCGAGCTGGGTCAGACGCTCGCTGAAGCCGCGACGGCCACGGGCTGCCAGCTCGGCGCGCTCCTGCTCGACTGCCACGTCCTGCTTCATGGCCTTGTACAAGCCGAACATGAACAGCACCAGCACCACCGAGAACGGCAGACCGGCCAGCACCACCATGGTCTGCATGGCCTCGAAGTTGCCAGCGAACAACAGACCGATGGTCACCAGCGTGATGATCACCGACCAGAACACCACCATCCAGTGCGGCGCGTCCTCGTCCACCTGGCCGCCGGTGCAGGAAAGGTTGGCCATCATCACCGCGCCCGAGTCGGCGGGGGTGAGGAACAGCACGAAGCCGACGAACACGGCGACACCGATGACGATCTTGGCTGCCGGGAAGTATTCCAGCAGTTGGTAGATCGACATCGACGGCTGCTCCAGGGCGGTCTTGCCCAGTTCCACGGCGCCGTGGTTCATCACCAGGTCCAGCGCGGTATTGCCGAAGATCGACAGCCACGCCAGGGTGAAGCCCAGTGGGATCAGCAGCACGCCGCTGACCAACTGGCGCACGGTGCGCCCCTTGGAAATCCGCGCGATGAACATGCCGACGAACGGACCCCAGGAGATCCACCAGGCCCAGTAGAACACGGTCCACAGGCCCAGCCAGCGCTCGGACTTGCCGGCCTCGCCTTCGTAGACATAGAGGTCGAAGGTCTTGAGCACCAGGCCATTGAGGTAGTCGCCGATGTTCTGCACGAAGCCGTTGAGCAGGTGCAGGGTCTCACCGCCGAGCAGTACGAAGATCAGCAGACCGCTGAACAGCACGATGTTGAGGTTGGACAGGCGGCGAATGCCGTTTTCCACACCCGACACCGCGGCCACGGTGGCAACACCGGCCATCACCAGGATCACCACCAGCAGGTTGGTCTTGCTGTGGTCCATGCCGAACAGGTATTCGAGGCCCGAGGCCACCTGCATCGAGCCGATGCCCAGGTTGGTCACCAGGCCCAGCAGGGTGACGAACATGCCGAAGATGTCCACGGCGTTGCCCGCCGCACCCTTGACCCAACGTTCACCCACCAGCGGGTACAGCGCCGAGCGCAGCGCCAGCGGCTGGTTGTGGCGATAGGCGAAGTAACCCACGGCCAGGCCGACCAGGGCGTAGATCGCCCAGCCATGCAGGCCCCAGTGCAGGAAGGTCAGTTGCAGGCCCTGACGCGCCGCTTCCAGGCTGGCGGGCGTGCCTTCGGGCGGGTTGAAGTAGTGGTCCAGCGGCTCGGACGCGCCGAAGTACAGCAGCGAGATGCCGATGCCGGAGGAAAACAGCATGCCGGCCCAGGCGCCATAGCTGAAGTCGGGCTGGTCGTCCTTGCCGCCCAGCTTGAGCTTGCCGTAGTCGGAGAAGGCCAGGTAGATGACGAACAGCAGGTAACCGCAGATCACCAGCATGTAGTACCAGCCGAAGCTGCGTGTCAGCCATTGCTGAGCGACGCTCAGCACCTGACCGGCGGTTTCGGGTACAGCGATAAGCAAGGCAGTCAACGCGAGGATCAGCAGCGCAGAGGTGTAGAACACCACGCGGTTGACCCGAACCCTCTCGGCGGGGGGCTTTGTCAGGGAGGCAGAACTCATTGCACGAATGCTCCGGGCAGTGCGGCGGTGGAGGCTAATTTCAGTCTTGTCCCGAGCAATTGGTGGAATCCCCCCACTGCGTCAGGTGTTATAAAAGCACCTTGGAAACCGTGAACCCGAACCGAATCGCTGCAAAAAAACAGAGTGGCTGGCCGGATTTCAGCACGATCATCCGCGTGGGATGCGCGCATCTGTCGCAGTTCGCCGGACCCGCTCCAAAGGTCTGCCGCACGGTCGATGACCGCCCGGCGGGATCTGTCGCTGCACCATTCCTACCCGCAAACGCCCTGTATCACGGGGGTTTCACGATTTCCTGGGGTGTCAATCCGTGTCGCTGGAGCAGCCTCAAAAGCTGTCAATGGCACAAATTGTCGCAGAGCTTATTCTTTATTGATTGAACGTTCAATCAAAACAAAATAGACTGGCCCTCGCCGAGTCGGAGGCGTCTCGTCCGCTCGCAGGCCTGAGGAGATAGCACGATGCCCAAGGTCGGTATGCAACCCATCCGCCGCCAGCAGTTGATCGAAGCCACGTTACAGGCGGTCGATCAGGTCGGACTGGGAGATGCCAGCATTGCGCTGATTGCCCGTTTGGCCGGCGTGTCCAACGGCATCATCAGTCACTACTTTCAGGACAAGAACGGCCTGATCGCAGCGACCATGAGTTACGTCATGAAGATGCTCAGCGAAGGGGTCAGCGCACGCCGCGAGGCGCTGCATGAAGACACTCCGCGAGCCCACCTGCAGGCGATCATCGAGGGCAACTTCGATGCCAGCCAGGTGAACGGTCCGGCCATGAAGACCTGGCTGGCGTTCTGGGCCTCGAGCATGCACCAACCGTCCTTGCACAGGTTGCAGCGGATCAACGACCACCGCCTGTACTCCAACCTGTGTTGTCAGTTTCGCCGCGTCCTGCCGCTCTACCATGCGCGCAAGGCAGCTCGCGGCCTGGCGGCCCTGATCGATGGTCTGTGGCTGCGCGGCGCGCTGTCGGGCGATGCGTTCGACACGGAACAGGCGATACGCATCGCCTACGAATACATGGATCTACAACTGGCTAAACAGCACAACCTGGCTCCCCAGGCCGCTGCACAACCGCCCGCGACCGCTGCCCTGAAGGCAGGCGCACGAGGCGGCTAGCCAATCACACACTGCACTTGCGAGGATTCTATGGCCCGTTTCGGAACGCAAAAACTCTACATCGATGGCGGTTATGTCGACGCTGGCAGCGACGCCACCTTCGAAGCCATCAACCCGGCCACTGGCGAAGTGCTGGCCCACGTCCAGCGTGCGACCGAGGCTGACGTCGAGCGCGCCGTCGAGAGCGCCGAGCGGGGCCAGAAAGTCTGGGCCGCGATGACCGCCATGCAGCGTTCGCGCATCCTGCGCCGCGCCGTCGACATCCTGCGCGAGCGCAACGACGAGCTGGCCATGCTGGAAACCCTGGACACCGGCAAGTCGTACTCCGAAACCCGCTACGTCGACATCGTCACCGGCGCCGACGTGCTGGAATACTACGCTGGCCTGGTGCCCGCCATCGAAGGCGAGCAGATCCCGCTGCGCGAATCGTCCTTCGTCTACACCCGTCGCGAACCGCTGGGCGTGACCGCTGGCATCGGCGCGTGGAACTACCCGATCCAGATTGCCCTGTGGAAATCCGCACCAGCCCTGGCCGCCGGCAACGCGATGATCTTCAAACCGTCGGAAGTCACCTCGCTGACCACCTTGAAACTGGCCGAGATCTACACCGAAGCCGGCCTGCCGGACGGCGTATTCAACGTGCTGACCGGCAGCGGCCGCGAAGTGGGCACCTGGCTCACCGAGCACCCACGCATCGAGAAAGTCTCCTTCACCGGCGGCACCACCACCGGCAAGAAGGTCATGGCCAGCGCTTCGAGCTCCTCGCTCAAGGAAGTGACCATGGAGCTGGGCGGCAAGTCGCCGCTGATCATCTGCGCCGACGCCGACCTGGACAAGGCCGCCGACATCGCCATGATGGCCAACTTCTACAGCTCGGGTCAGGTGTGCACCAACGGCACCCGCGTGTTCATTCCTGCTTCGCTCAAAGCCGCCTTCGAGGCCAAGATCCTCGAGCGCGTCGCGCGCATCCGCGTCGGCAACCCGGAAGATGACAACACCAACTTCGGTCCACTGGTGAGCTTCGCCCACATGGAAAGCGTGCTGGGCTACATCGCCAAGGGCAAGGAAGAAGGTGCCCGCGTGCTGTGCGGCGGTGAGCGCCTGACCGACGGCGCCTTCGCCAAGGGCGCCTTCGTTGCACCGACCGTATTCACCGACTGCCGCGACGACATGACTATCGTCAAGGAAGAGATCTTCGGCCCCGTGATGAGCATCCTCAGCTACGAGACCGAGGAAGAAGCCGTACGCCGCGCCAACGACACCGAGTACGGCCTGGCCGCCGGCGTGTGCACCAACGACCTGAGCCGCGCCCACCGCATCATCCACCAGCTCGAAGCCGGCATCTGCTGGATCAACGCCTGGGGCGAATCGCCGGCCGAAATGCCGGTCGGTGGCTACAAGCAATCGGGCGTTGGCCGCGAAAACGGCGTCAGCTCGCTGGCCCAGTACACCCGTATCAAGTCGGTCCAGGTCGAACTGGGCGGCTACACGTCGGTCTTCTGACAGACAGCCGCGAGCGGCTAGCTGCAAGTCATCAGCACAAGCTGCAAGAAAGAGCCGGTCGGCGATAGCCGCCGGCCCTTGCAGGCAACGCGCAGCCGTAAGTCCTTAGCGGCAAGCTGCAGGGAACGTGAGGCGCGTATCACCTCACCGATCTTGCAGGACCCAATCAATCGCAAGCTTGGCGCGAACGCTTCTTCTTGAAGCTCGAGGCTTGAAGCTTGCAACTGCTCCCGGAGGAAGCCTCCCCATGGAATACGATTACATTATCGTCGGTGCCGGTTCGGCCGGTAACACCCTGGCCACCCGCCTGACCGAAGACGCCAGCGTGTCGGTGCTGCTGCTCGAAGCGGGCGGCCCTGACTATCGCTTCGACTTCCGTACCCAGATGCCCGCCGCCCTGGCCTTCCCGTTGCAGGGCAAGCGCTACAACTGGGCCTACGAGACCGATCCAGAGCCGCACATGGATGGCCGCCGCATGGAATGTGGTCGCGGCAAGGGCCTCGGTGGCTCGTCGCTGATCAACGGCATGTGCTACATCCGCGGCAACGCCATGGACTTCGACGGCTGGGCGAAACTGCCAGGCCTGGAGGACTGGACCTACCTCGACTGCCTGCCCTACTTCCGCAAGGCCGAAACCCGTGACATCGGCCCCAACGACTACCACGGCGGCGAAGGCCCGGTCAGCGTGGCCACGCCCAAGGCCGGCAACAACCCGCTGTTCCACGCCATGGTCGAAGCCGGCGTGCAAGCCGGTTACCCGCGCACCGAAGACCTCAACGGCTACCAGCAGGAAGGCTTTGGCCCGATGGACCGCTCGGTGACCAAGAACGGCCGCCGCTCCAGCACTGCCCGTGGCTACCTGGACCAGGCCAAGAAGCGTCCCAACCTGACCATCGTCACCCACGCCCTGAGCGACCGTATCCTGTTCGAAGGCAAACGCGCCGTCGGCGTGACCTACCTGGTCGGCGACAGCGAAGAGCGCGTGCAAGCGCGTGCACGCAAGGAAGTGATCGTCAGCTCCGGGGCCATCGCCTCGCCGCAATTGCTGCAGCGCTCCGGCGTCGGCCCCCGCGCCCTGCTCGACAGCCTCGACATTCCCGTGGTCCACGAACTGCCGGGCGTCGGCGAGAACCTGCAGGACCACCTGGAACTGTACCTGCAATACGCCTGCACCCAACCAGTGTCGCTGTACCCGTCGCTGCTGTGGTGGAACCAGCCGGCCATCGGTGCCGAGTGGCTGTTCAACGGCACTGGCATCGGCGCCAGCAACCAGTTCGAGGCCGGCGGTTTCATCCGCACCCGTCCTGAGTTCGAATGGCCGAACATCCAGTATCACTTCCTGCCGGTGGCCATCAATTACAACGGCTCCAACGGCGTGAAGGAGCACGGCTTCCAAGCGCACATGGGCTCGATGCGTTCGCCGAGCCGTGGCCGCGTGCAGGCCAAGTCGAAAGATCCGCGCCAGCACCCGAGCATCCTGTTCAACTACATGGCCACCGAGCAGGACTGGCAGGAATTCCGCGACGGCATCCGCCTGACCCGCGAGATCATGGCCCAGCCGGCGCTGGATCCGTATCGGGGTCGTGAGATCAGCCCGGGCGAGCACGTGCAGACCGACGAGGAACTGGACAAATTCATCCGCGAGCACGCCGAGACCGCTTTCCACCCGTCGTGCTCGTGCAAGATGGGTACCGACGACATGGCGGTGGTCGATGGCGAAGGCCGCGTGCACGGCATGCAAGGCCTGCGCGTGGTAGACGCCTCGATCATGCCGATCATCATCACCGGTAACCTCAATGCCACCACGATCATGATCGCCGAGAAAATCGCCGACAAGATCCGCCAGCGCCAGCCGCTGCCGCGCAGCACCGCCAAGTACTATGTGGCCGGCGATGCTCCGGTGAAGGGCAAGGCGATGCGCGAGGTGAAGCAGGGCTAAGCGCGCCTACACAGGTTCTGCGCAGTGCTCTGAAACGGCGCTGCTGCTGATCCCTACAGCGAACCTGTGGGAGCGGGCTCGCCCCGCGATGAGACCCGCCGCCACACCGCAGCACCCACGAAAGGCACCTCGACGGTGCCTTTCGTACATCTGCAGAAACGCTTTACATGCCGCCAATTCATCAGGTTAGAATCGATTGGCACGCGACCTGCTAGTTCTCTTCAGCACTACCACGTCTTCATCCCCGCGAAGTCCCGGAGTACCTGCCTTTGGATGCCAGTACCATCAACAGCCTGTTCCTGATCGGCGCACTGCTGGTGGGCGCAAGCATCCTGGTCAGCTCGCTGTCTTCGCGCCTGGGCATTCCCATCCTGGTCATCATCCTCGCGGTCGGCATGGTTGCCGGCGTGGATGGCGGCGGCATCATCTTCAACAACTACCCGACCGCCTACCTGGTGGGCAACCTGGCCCTGGCGGTGATCCTGCTCGACGGCGGCCTGCGCACACGGGTGGCGAGCTTCCGCGTGGCCTTGTGGCCGGCGCTGTCGCTGGCCACGGTCGGAGTGCTCATCACCACCGCGCTGACCGGCATGGTCGCCGCCTGGCTGTTCGACCTGAGCTTGATCCAAGGCCTGCTGATCGGCGCCATCGTTGGCTCCACCGACGCTGCTGCGGTGTTTTCGCTGCTCGGCGGCAAAGGCCTCAACGAGCGGGTGACCGCCACCCTGGAGATCGAGTCCGGCAGCAACGACCCGATGGCGGTGTTCCTCACCGTGACGCTCATCGACATGATCGCCAGCGGCCAGACCGGCCTGCACTGGAGCCTGCTGACCCACCTGCTGCGCGAGTTCGGCATCGGCGGCCTGCTGGGCCTGGGCGGCGGCTGGCTGATGCTGCAACTGGTCAACCGTATCAACCTGGCCGGTGGCCTGTACCCGATCCTGGTGGTGGCGGGCGGCCTGGTGGTGTTCTCGCTGACCAACGCCCTGCATGGCAGCGGCTTCCTCGCCGTCTACCTGTGCGGCCTGGTGCTGGGCAACAAGCCGATCCGCAGCCGCCACGGCATCCTGCACATGCTCGACGGCATGGCCTGGCTGGCGCAGATCGGCATGTTCCTGGTGCTCGGCCTGCTGGTCACCCCGCACGACCTGCTGCCCATCGCCTTGCCCGCCCTGGGCCTGGCGCTGTGGATGATTCTCATCGCCCGGCCGCTGTCGGTGGTCGCTGCGCTGCTGCCGTTCAAGGCCTTCCATGGTCGCGAGAAAGGCTTCATTTCCTGGGTCGGCCTGCGTGGCGCGGTCCCGATCATCCTGGCGGTGTTCCCGCTGATGGCGGGCCTGCCGCAGGCGCAGTTGTTCTTCAACCTGGCGTTCTTCATCGTGCTGGTGTCGCTGCTGGTGCAGGGCACCAGCCTGCCGTGGATGGCCAAGCTGCTGAAGGTCACGGTGCCGCCGGACCCGGCGCCGATTTCCCGCTCGGCGCTGGAGGTGCACATCACCAGCGAATGGGAGCTGTTCGTCTATCGCCTCGGCGCGGAAAAATGGTGCATCGGCTCGCCCCTGCGCGAGCTGAGGATGCCCGAGGGCACGCGCATCGCCGCGTTGTTCCGCGGCCAACAGTTGCTGCACCCGTCCGGCAGCACCGTGCTGGAGGTCGACGACATGCTCTGCGTGATCGGCCATGAACACAACCTGCCGGCCCTGGGCAAGCTGTTCAGCCAGGCGCCCCAGCGCGGCCTGGACCTGCGCTTCTTCGGCGACTTCGTACTCGAAGGCGATGCCGAACTGGGCGCGGTGGCCGCACTGTACGGCCTCACGCTCGACGGCCTGGAGGCGTCCACCCCGCTGGCGCAGTTCATCCGACAGAAGGTCGGCGGCGCGCCCATCGTGGGCGACCAGGTGGAATGGCAGGGTACGATCTGGACGGTGGCGACCATGGACGGGAACAAGATCCAGAAAGTGGGCGTCAGATTCCCCGAAGGAACCCGACCCGGACCCGGTCTGTTCCTCTAAACTCCGATTCATGCCCTTTCGCTAGTAGTCTGCCTATGTCCCTGCGCGTATATGCCCGCACAGCCCTGCTCGGGCTGTGCCTCTCCCTGTCGTTTGCCGCCGTGGCGGCCGAGATGCCCACCGCTCCGGGCGTTCAGAACAGCCTCGACAAGATCGCCGAGCGCAAGCTGCCGGAGGCCGAACAGAAGGCGCTGCAGCAAGTGCTGGAGCAAACCCTGACGCTGATCGCCAGCAAGGACGACAGCGACCGCAAGCTCGCCGAACTCAAGCAGCAGCTCGCCAGCGCGCCCCAGGAAACCCGTGACAGCCAGCACGAGCTGGCCAAGCTCAAGACCAGCAAGCCCACCCCGGTGGCGCAGCGCTACGCCAACCTCAGCGTGCCGCAGCTCGAATTGATGCTCAGCGAACGCAGCACCCAGCAGGGCGACCTGCAAAAAGCGCTGTCCGAAGCCAACAGCCTGATCATCAACTCGCAGACCCGCCCCGAGCGTGCCCAGGCCGAGATCAGCAATAACCAGACTCGCGTCCAGCAGATCAACAACGCGCTCAAGTCGGGCAAGGACAACGGCAAGGCGCTGTCCCCCGACCAGCGCAACCAGCTCATCGCCGAACAGGCCTCGCTCAATGCCCTGACCCTGCTGCGCCGCCAGGAGCTGGCCGGCAACAGCCTGCTGCAAGACCTGGGCAGCGCCCGCCATGACCTGCTGATCGAGCGCACCGCGCGCCTGGAGCAGGAGATTCAGGACCTGCAGACGCTGATCAACGAAAAGCGCCTGGCGCAGTCCCAGCAGACCGTCACACAGCAGTCCATCGAAGCGCAGAAGGCCGGCGGCAGCACCCTGCTGGCCAACGAGAGCGCAGCCAACCTCAAGCTCTCCGACTACCTGCTGCGCAGCACCGACCGTCTCAACGAACTGACCCAGCAGAACCTGCAGGCCAAGCAGCAACTCGATACCCTGACCCAGGCCGACCAGGCCCTGGACGAGCAGATCAACGTGCTCAAGGGCAGCCTGCTGCTGTCCAAGATCCTCTACAAGCAGAAGCAGGCCCTGCCGCACCTGAAGCTGGACCGCGACCTGGCCGACCAGATCGCTGATATTCGCCTCTACCAGTTCGAGGTCAACCAGCAGCGCGAGCAGATGAGCAGCCCGATCAGCTACGTCGACGACCTGCTGTCCAAACAGCCCGAGCAGGACGTCACGCCGCAACTGCGCAAAGCCCTGTTGGAAGTGGCCATCACCCGCAGCGACCTGCTCGAACGGCTGAACCGCGAGCTGTCGGCGCTGCTCAACGAATCGATCACCCTGCAACTCAACCAGAAACAGTTGCTCAGTACCGCGCAAAACCTGCGCACCACCCTCGATGAACAGATGTTCTGGATCCCCAGCAACAAGCCGCTGGACTGGGACTGGCTGCGCTACGTGCCGGAGCGTCTCGCTGAACAGGTTGCCAGCCTGCCGTGGAGCTCGGGTATCAACGAACTGGCCGACGGCCTGCTGCAAAGGCCACTGTTGTTCCTGCCGCTGCTGCTGGTGATCGGCGCGCTGCTGTGGCGACGCAAGTACCTGTACCAGCGCCTGAGCAAGGTGCACCAGGACATCGGCCACTTCCGCCGCGACAGCCAGTGGCACACGCCCCAGGCGATTTTGATCAACATCCTCCTGGCGATGCCGCTGAGCCTGGGCCTGGCGTTGTGCAGCTACGCCTTGCAGATCGACGCGCGCGGGCAGAACGCCAACCTCGGCGCCGCACTCTGGCAACTGGCCCAGGCCTGGCTGGTGTTCTACACCGCCTACCGCATCCTCGCCCCCGGCGGCGTGGCGGAAGTGCATTTCCGCTGGCACAAGCCGCAGGTCGAGTTCCTGCGTGGCTGGGTGCGCCGGCTCGGCACCGTGGTGCTGGCCTTGGTCGGCGTGGTGGCCGTGGCCGAGCACCAGCCCTCGGCGCTGGCCGAGGACGTGCTCGGCATCGGCGTGGTCCTGACTTGCTATGGGCTGATGGCCTGGTTGCTCAGCCGCCTGCTGTTGAGCAGCCCGGCGCACCAGAACACCTCGTTGTTTCGCAAGGCCGTCGGCGTGGCCTTCACCGCCCTGCCCATCGCGCTGTTCGTCGCGGTGTGCTTCGGCTACTACTACACCGCGCTGAAACTCACCGACCGCCTGATCTATACGCTGTACCTGCTGCTGTTCTGGCTGGTGATCGAGGCGGCGTTCGTGCGCGGTCTGTCGGTCGCGGCGCGGCGCCTGGCCTACCAACGCGCGCTGAGCAAGCGTGCGGCGGCCAAGGAAGGCCTGGACGGCGAGGTGATCGTCGAAGAACCGACCCTGGACATCGAGCAGGTCAACCAGCAGTCGCTGCGCCTGATCCGCCTGGCCTTGCTCGGCGGCTTCATCGCCGGCCTGTACTGGGTGTGGTCGGACCTGATCTCGGTGTTCTCCTACCTCAACAACTTCACCCTGTACGAATACACCAGCGGCACCGGCGCCACCGCCAGCATGGTGCCGATCAGCCTCGGCGACCTGCTCGGCGCGTTGGTCATCGCCGGCATCACCATCGCCCTGGCCAGCAACCTGCCGGGCCTGCTGGAGGTGCTGGTGCTGTCACGCCTGAGCCTGGCCCAGGGCAGCGCCTACGCCATCACCACGCTGCTGTCGTACGTGATCGTCGGCGTGGGCATCGTCAGCACCCTGGCCACCCTCGGGGTGAGCTGGGACAAGCTGCAATGGCTGGTCGCCGCCCTGTCGCTGGGCCTGGGCTTCGGCATGCAGGAGATCTTCGCCAACTTCATCTCCGGCATCATGATCCTGTTCGAGCGCCCGGTGCGCATCGGCGACACCATCACCATCGGCAACCTGTCCGGCACGGTGAGCAAGATCCGCATCCGTGCCACCACCATCACTGACTTCGACCGCAAGGACATCATCGTCCCCAACAAGACCTTCATCACCGGGCAGTTGATCAACTGGTCGCTGACCGACACGGTGACCCGGGTGACGCTGAAGCTGGGCATCGACTACGGCTCGGACCTGGACCTGGTGCGTGACCTGCTGCTCAAGGGCGCCCACGAAAATCCCCGGGTGCTCAAGGACCCTGAGCCGCTGGTGTACTTCCTGCAATTCGGCGAGAGCTCGCTGGACCACGAACTGCGCATGCACGTGCGCGACCTGGGCGACCGCAATCCGACGCTGGACGAGATCAACCGCTACATCAACCGTGAGTTCAAGGCCCACGACATCAAGATCTCGGTGCGCCAGGTGGAGGTGTTCCTGATGGACACCAAGAACGGCAAACAGCAGATGATCCCGCTGGAGAACACACCCGACAGCAGCACGCCACCGAGCTGAATTGGACGCTGACCGGTGCAAGCGCCCAGAATGCCAGTCAACGCTGCACCTGGACCGCCCCTCAACAACCCGGAGCCGCCCGTGAAAACGCTCGACCACCTGCAGTTCGACAACCGCTTCGCCCGCCTGGGCGACGCCTTCTCCACCCAGGTGCTGCCAGAGCCGATCGCCGACCCGCGCCTGGTGGTGGTCAGCGAAGCGGCCCTGGCGTTGCTCGATCTGGATCCGGCGCAGGCCGAGTTGCCGGTGTTCGCCGAGCTGTTCGGCGGCCACACGCTCTGGGAAGACGCCGACCCTCGGGCGATGGTGTATTCCGGCCATCAGTTCGGCGGCTACAACCCGCGCCTGGGCGACGGTCGTGGCCTGCTGCTGGGTGAGGTGGTCAACGACGCGGGCGAGCACTGGGACCTGCACCTCAAGGGCGCCGGCCAGACCCCGTATTCGCGCATGGGCGATGGCCGCGCCGTGCTGCGCTCGTCGATCCGCGAATTCCTCGCCTCCGAAGCCTTGCACGCGCTGGGCATTCCCAGCAGTCGCGCCGTGTGCGTGATCGGTTCGAGCACGCCGGTGTGGCGCGAAACCCAGGAAAGCGCGGCCATGCTGCTGCGCCTGGCGCCCAGCCATGTCCGCTTCGGCCATTTCGAATATTTCTACTACACGCAGAAACCCGAGCAGCAGCAGGTGCTGCTGGACCATGTGCTCGAACAGCACTACCCCGAGTGCCTTGCGGCCGAGCAGCCGTACCTGGCCATGTTCCGCAGCATCGTCGAGCGCAACGCCGAGCTGATCGCGCGCTGGCAAGCCTACGGTTTCTGCCACGGGGTGATGAACACCGACAACATGTCGATCCTGGGCATCACCTTCGACTTCGGCCCGTTCGCCTTCCTCGACGACTTCGACGCCAACTTCATCTGCAACCACTCCGACGACCGTGGCCGCTACAGCTACGCCAACCAGGTGCCGATCGCCCACTGGAACCTCAGCGCGCTGGCCCAGGCCTTGACCACGGTGGTGGAGGTCGAGGCGCTCAAGGACACGCTGGGGCTGTTCCTGCCGCTGTACCAGGCCCACTACCTGGACCTGATGCGTCGCCGCCTCGGCCTGACCTGTGCTGAAGATGACGACCTGGCGCTGGTCGAGCGCCTGCTGCAGTGCATGCAGCGTGGCGCAGTGGATTACACGCTGTTCTTCCGCCGGCTCGGCGAGCAACCGGTCGAACAGGCGCTACACGGGGTGCGTGACGACTTCGTCGACCTCGCCGGCTTCGACGCCTGGGCCGCCGACTACCTGGCACGCTGCCAGCGCGAACCCGACAATGCCCAGGGCCGGCGTGCGCGCATGCACGCGGTCAATCCGCTGTACATCCTGCGCAACTACCTGGCGCAGCAGGCCATCGAGGCGGCCGAAGCGGGCGACTACAGTGAAGTCCGGCGCTTGCATCAGGTGCTGAGCAGGCCGTTCGAGGAACAGCCCGGCATGCAGGCCTACGCCGAGCGCCCGCCAACCTGGGGCAAGCACCTGGAAATCAGTTGCTCGTCCTGATTGCCAGGCGCGGCCTGATAGCCCTATCGCACCCCAAGGAGAAGATATGCCTGAACCCCTGGTCATCCCCTGCCCTCACTGCAACGGCCTCAACCGCCTGCCGGCCGAGCGCCTGGGCGACAGCCCCAAGTGCGGGCGCTGCAAGCAGGAGGTGCTGCTTGGCCAGCCCTTCGAGCTGACCGAGCGCAGCTACGCCAGCCAGATCAAGGGCGACCTGCCGCTGCTGGTGGACGTGTGGGCCGATTGGTGCGGGCCGTGCAAGAGCTTCGCCCCAACGTTCGCCCAGGCCGCCCGCCAGCTCGCCGGCCGCTGCCGCCTGGCCAAGCTGGACAGCGAAGCCAACCGCAGCCTGGCCGGTCAACTGGGGATTCGCTCGATCCCCAGCCTGATCCTGTTCAAGCAGGGCCGCGAAGTCAGCCGCCAGGCCGGCGCACTGCCACTGCAATCGTTGCTGGAGTGGCTGCGCGGGCAGGGCGTCTAGGCGTTCTCTTCGAGCAGCGAGTGCAGCTCGACGAACTGCTGCGTCAGCTTGTGCCGTGGCTCCAGATGAATCAGCGGCAGGCTGGCGTGGTGCGACTCGCGCATCTTCACCGAGCTGCCCAGGTACACCGGCAACACCGGCAGCCCCTCGGCCAGCAGTTCGTCGAGCATCTGCTGCGGCAGGCTGGCGCGAGACTGGAACTGGTTGACGACGATGCCCTCGACCTCCAGGGCTTCGTTGTGGTCGTCCTTGAGTTCCTCGATCTCTGCGAGCAGACCATACAGGGCCTGGCGCGAGAAGCTGTCGCAATCGAAGGGAATCAGCACACGATCAGCGGCGATCAGCGCTGAAACCGCGTAGAAGTTCAGCGCGGGCGGCGTATCGATGTAGATCCGTTCGTAGTCTTCGCTCAACTCGTCGAGCAACTTGCGCAGCTTGTTGATCTTGTGTTTGGCCTCGAGCTTGGGCTGAAGGTCGGCGAGTTCCGCCGTGGCGGTGATCACGTGCAGGTTGTCGAACGGGGTCTCGTAGATATCGACCTTGTTCTTCTTCGCGACCGGCCCGCCGGCCAGGCTCTGCTTGAAAAAGTCGGCGATGCCCATGGGAATGTCGTCGCCGGTCAGGCCGGTGAGGTACTGGGTGGAGTTGGCCTGGGCATCCAGGTCGATCAACAGGGTGCGATAGCCTTCGCTGGCGCTCACCGCCGCCAGGTTGCAGGCGATGCTCGACTTGCCCACGCCACCTTTCTGATTGAACACCACGCGCCGCATGACAGGATCTCCGGGTATCAAGGAATGCCCGAGTATGTGTGCACAGCAACGCTTTATCCAGCGCCTTGGGGCGCTTGCACACCAGCCAACAGCTCGCAAAACGCATTGGCCATCGCCGAGCCTGCTCCCTCGCGGCGCACCAGCCACACTGCGCTGGTTGCCTGCGGGTCGAGCAACGTGCGATAGACCACACCGTCGATGCGAATGCGCTGGAACGAGGCCGGCAGCACCGACACGCCCAACCCGGCCGACACCAGGCCGATGATGGTCAGCGCCTCGCCTGCCTCCTGGGCGAAATGGGGGCTGAAGCCGGCCTGGCGCGCCAGTTCCATCAACTGCGCGTATAGGCCGCTGCCGTAGCTGCGCGGGAAGAACACGAACGGCTCCTGGGCCAGATCAGCCATCTGAACGCCACCGTCACCACACGCCGCCAGCGGGTGGGAGGCGTTGAGCACGGCGACCAGCGGCTCGCGGAACAGCTCGGTGACCGCCAGCCCCTCGGGTACGGGCAACGGGCGCATCAGACCAACCTCGATGGACTCGTCGAACACCGCATCGACCACCTCGCGGCTGCTCATTTCCGTCAAATGCAAGTGAACAGCCGGAAAACGCTGGCGAAAGGCGTGAATCGCCTGGGGAATACGCGACGTGAACGGCGCCGACGAGGTGAACCCGATCTTCATCTCGCCCAGCTCGCCCAGTTGCGCGCGCCGCGCCACGTCGGCGGCCTTGTCGACCTGGGCCAGCACTTGACGCGCCTCATCGAGAAACAGCCGGCCGGCCTCGCTGAGTGCCACCCGGCGGTTGGTGCGCTCGAACAGTCGGGCACCGAGCTCCTGTTCGAGGGCCTGGATCTGCTGGCTCAACGGTGGCTGGGAAATGCCCAGTTGCTGCGCGGCGCGACCGAAGTGCAGCTCCTCGGCGACCGCGATGAAATAACGCAGGTGACGCAGCTCCATAGCGCGCTCCAAACAAGTCGTAAAACGTCTCAAATAGGTCGAACAATATATTGGATCTAATCATTAGCCAGCTATATGATTTTTCCATCGCATCACCGGCCCCGCGCCTTGAGGTAGTCCGTCGTGAAATCCGCTGTAGCCCCCCTTGCCCTGGAACCTGACCCCGCTGCGCTGACCGATATCTGGATCGAAAAAGGCAGCCCGGCCTTCATGAAGACCGTGCTGGCATTGTTCAGCGGCGGCTTCGCCACCTTCGCCCTGCTCTATTGCGTGCAGCCGATGATGCCGCTGCTGTCGCAGGAGTTCGCCATCAATGCCGCGCAGAGCAGCCTGGTGCTGTCGGTCTCCACGGCGTTGCTCGCCGTGGGACTGCTGGTCACCGGGCCGATCTCCGACCGCATCGGGCGCAAGCCGGTGATGGTCATGGCCCTGCTCTGCGCGGCACTGGCGACCCTGGCCAGCGCCGTCATGCCGACCTGGGAAGGCGTATTGGCCACGCGGGCGCTGGTCGGGCTGTCCCTGAGCGGGCTGGCCGCCGTGGCCATGACCTATCTGAGCGAAGAGATCCACCCCCAGCACATCGGCCTGGCCATGGGCTTGTACATCGGTGGCAATGCCATCGGTGGCATGAGCGGTCGACTGATCGCCGGGGTGCTGATCGACTTCGTCAGCTGGCACACGGCGATGCTGGTAATCGGTGGTCTGGCGCTGCTGGCGGCGGTGGTGTTCTGGAAGGTGCTGCCCGAATCGCGCAACTTCCGTGCACAATCGCTGCAACCGCGTCGTCTGCTCGACGGCTTCCTCATGCACTTCAAGGACGCCGGCCTGCCTTGGCTGTTCCTTGAAGCCTTCCTGCTGATGGGCGCGTTCGTCACCCTGTTCAACTACATCGGCTATCGCCTGCTGGCCGAGCCGTACCACATGAACCAGGCATTGGTCGGGTTGCTGTCAGTGGTTTACCTGTCGGGGATCTACAGCTCGGCGCAGGTCGGCGCACTGGCGGACAGACTGGGGCGGCGCCGGGTGTTCTGGGCCAGTATCGGCGTGATGGCGGCGGGCATGCTGATGACGCTGTTCACACCGCTGCCAGTGGTGGTGGTCGGCATGCTGGTGTTCACCTTCGGTTTCTTCGGCGCGCATTCGGTGGCCAGCAGCTGGATCGGCCGACGCGCGCTCAAGGCCAAGGGGCAGGCGTCGTCGCTGTATCTGTTCTGTTATTACGCGGGGTCGAGTGTCGCCGGGACGGCGGGCGGGGTGTTCTGGCACCACTGGGGCTGGAACGGCATCGGGCTGTTCATTGGCAGCCTGCTGGCGGTGGCGTTGCTGGTGGCGCTGCACTTGAGCAAATTGGCGCCCAAATCGGCGTGAGACCTGCGCGGAGCGAGCGCGCCGCCATTACTTTCGGCAGGCGCGCTCGCCAGCGAGACAGCGGCTGGATCAGTTGATGATTTCGACGATATCCACATCCACTTCACGGCTCATCAGGTGCTTCTCCACCTCACCGGTCAGCTTGACCTTGGTCTTTTCATTGAAAGGAGTGACCGGCAGGTCTTCGTTGTCGATCTCGACGGTGATGGTGCCGGTGTTGTCCTTGAACTCGTACTTGTCGTCGTTGTTGACCTTCTTGGTGATGTAGCCCTGTAGCACCACTGGCGTGTCGTCGGCAGCTTCTTTGGCAGCGGCGACGGTGGTGATCGATTGAGCACCCGGGCCGGTGTAGCCAGCCGCCAGGGCGGCGGTGCTGAACAGCGGGGCAAGAATCAGCGGCAGATAACGAATTTTCATGATGATCGGGTCCTGTTTGGGTTTCGATGGGACCAGATTAGCGACGATCGCTGAATTTAACCTTAATGTCACAAAAAGCCCGGCACATGGCCGGGCTGGGTGAGGCGTGAAGCGGACTCAGCCGTGGTACTGCGCCGAAAACTCGTGCACGGCATTGATGAACACACCTGCGTGCTCTGGATCGACTTCCGGGGTGATGCCGTGGCCGAGGTTGAACACGTGGCCGCTGCCATGGCCGTAGCTGGCCAGGATGCGCGCGACTTCCTGGCGGATCGCCTCCGGCTTGGCGTACAGCACCGTCGGGTCCATGTTGCCTTGCAGCGCCACGCGGTCGCCCACACGGCGACGGGCGTCGCCGATATCGCAGGTCCAGTCCAGGCCCAGCGCGTCGGCGCCGGCTTCGGCGATGCTTTCCAGCCATAGCCCGCCATTCTTGGTGAACAGGATCACCGGCACCTTGCGGCCTTCGTGTTCGCGGATCAGGCCGCTGACGATCTTGCGCATGTAGGCCAAGGAGAAGGTCTGGTAGGCCGCCGCCGACAGCGCGCCGCCCCAGGTGTCGAAGATCTGCACCGCCTGGGCGCCGGCCTGGATCTGGCCGTTGAGGTAGGCGGTGACCGACTGGGCCAGCTTGTCCAGCAGCAGGTGCATGGCCTCGGGCTGGTCGTAGAGCATGGCCTTGGTCTTGCGGAAGTCTTTCGACGAGCCGCCTTCGATCATGTAGGTGGCCAGGGTCCAGGGGCTGCCGGAGAAACCGATCAGCGGCACGCGGCCGTTCAGTTCGCGGCGGATGGTGCTGACCGCATCCATCACGTAGCCCAAGTCCTTGTGCGCATCGGGAATGGGCAGGGCTTCGATATCGGCCGCCGTGCTGACGACCTTCTTGAAGCGCGGACCTTCGCCGGTCTCGAAATACAGGCCCTGGCCCATGGCGTCGGGGATGGTGAGGATGTCGGAGAACAGGATCGCGGCGTCGAGCGGGTAGCGGTCCAGCGGCTGGAGCGTCACCTCGCAGGCGAACTGCGGGTTCTTGCACAGGCTCATGAAGTCGCCGGCGTTGGCACGGCTGGCGCGGTACTCCGGCAGGTAGCGGCCGGCCTGGCGCATCATCCACACCGGGGTGACGTCTACAGGCTGCTTGAGCAATGCACGCAGGAAACGATCGTTCTTCAGGGCAGTCATGTCGGCATCCAGCAAAAAAGTGCGGGCATTTTCTCAGACGCCAGCGCAAAAGGCACGGCTGCGGCCATGGCTTTTGTCTATTGGGTGCCGTGGGTCAAGGATTGTCGGGCGGGATAACGCCGGGGTCGAGTGGCGACCCCGGCGCTCGATCACACCTGCAGGTAGTCGAGGATGCCTTCGGCCGCCGTGCGGCCTTCGAAGATGGCCGTCACCACCAAGTCCGAACCGCGCACCATGTCGCCACCGGCGAAGATCTTCGGGTTGCTGGTCTGGTGCTTGAAGGCGGCCTTCTCCGGGGCCACCACGCGGCCCTGGCTGTCCATCTGGATGCCATGCTGCTCGAACCACGGCGCCGGGCTCGGACGGAAGCCGAAGGCGATCACCACGGCATCGGCCGGCAGGATCTGCTCGGAGCCGGGAATAGGCTCCGGACTGCGGCGACCGCGAGCATCCGGCTCGCCCAGGCGGGTTTCGACCACCTTGACGCCCTCGACCTTGCCGTCGCCGACGATGGCGATGGGCTGGCGGTTGTAGAGGAACTTCACGCCTTCTTCCTTGGCGTTCTTCACCTCTTTGCGCGAGCCTGGCATGTTGGCCTCGTCGCGGCGGTAGGCACAGGTCACCGACTTGGCGCCCTGGCGGATCGAGGTGCGGTTGCAGTCCATCGCCGTGTCGCCACCGCCGAGCACCACCACCTGCTTGCCCTGCATGTCGACGAAGTCTTCCGGCGACTTCTCGAAGCCCAGGTTACGGTTGACGTTGGCGATCAGGAAGTCCAGCGCGTCATGCACGCCCGGCAGGTCCTCGCCGGGGAAACCGCCCTTCATGTAGGTGTAGGTACCCATGCCCATGAACACGGCGTCGTAATCGGCGAGCAACTGCTCCAGGGTGATGTCCTTGCCCACTTCGGTGTTCAGGCGGAACTCGATGCCCATGCCGGTGAACACTTCGCGGCGGTTGCTCAGTACGCTCTTTTCCAGCTTGAACTCGGGAATGCCGAAGGTCAGCAAACCGCCGATTTCCGGGTTCTTGTCGAACACCACCGGGGTGACGCCAGCACGCACCAGCACATCGGCGCAGCCCAGCCCAGCCGGGCCGGCACCGATGATGGCGACGCGCTTGCCGGTCGGCTTGACCTTGGACATGTCCGGACGCCAGCCCATGGCGAAAGCGGTGTCGGTGATGTACTTCTCCACCGAGCCGATGGTCACCGCACCGAAACCGTCGTTCAGGGTGCAAGCGCCCTCGCACAGACGGTCCTGCGGGCAGACCCGGCCGCAGACTTCCGGCAGTGTATTGGTCTGGTGCGACAGCTCCGCCGCCGCCAGGATGTTGCCCTCGGACACCAGCTTCAACCAGTTGGGGATGAAGTTGTGCACCGGGCACTTCCACTCGCAATACGGGTTGCCGCAGCCCAGGCAGCGATGTGCCTGCTCCACGGACTGCTGCGGCTTGAAGGGCTCGTAGATTTCCACGAACTCCTTCTTGCGCTGGCGCAGCAGCTTCTTTTTCGGGTCCTTGCGGCCCACTTCGATGAACTGGAAGTCGTTGCTCAGACGTTCAGCCATTTTTCAAAACCTCTCAACAGCAGCTGCGAGCCAGAAGCTGCAAGCCGCAAAACGATCACGTAAGCCGGGCGAACCCCGTGCTGCTTCTGCTTGCAGCTGGGAGCTCGCCACTTGCAGCTGCTTTACTGCGGGTTGGCGCGGGTGCTGGACAGCAGTTGCTTGAGGTTGGCCGCCTTGGGCTTGACCAACCAGAAGCGCCGTACATAGTCGTCCAGGTTCTCGGAGAGCTCACGCCCCCACTCGCTGCCGGTCTCGTCCACGTATTCGCCCAGGACACGCGCCAGATGGCTGCGATAGGCCTCCATCGCCTCACCACTGATGCGCTGGATTTCCACCAGCTCGTGGTTGAGTTTGTCGACGAAGGTGTTGTCCAGGTCGAGCACGTAGGCGAAGCCGCCCGTCATGCCGGAGCCGAAGTTGTAACCGGTCTTGCCCAGGACGCAGACAAAGCCACCGGTCATGTATTCGCAGCAATGATCGCCCGTGCCCTCGACCACAGCGTGGGCGCCGGAGTTACGCACCGCGAAGCGCTCGCCTGCGGTGCCAGCGGCGAACAGCTTGCCGCCAGTGGCGCCGTACAGGCAGGTGTTGCCGACGATGGCGCTGTGCTGGGTTTCGAACGGACTGCCCGCCGGCGGTACGATGGTCAGCTTGCCACCGGTCATGCCTTTGCCGACGTAGTCGTTGGCATCGCCTTCCAGGTGCATGTTCAGGCCACCGGCGTTCCACACGCCGAAACTCTGCCCTGCGGTGCCCTTGAAGCGGAAGGTGACCGGCGTGGCCGCCATGCCCTGGTTGCCGTAGAGCTTGGCGATCTCACCGGAGATGCGCGCGCCGATGGAGCGGTCGCAGTTGCAGATGTCGAGGGCGAACTCGCCGCCGGCCTGGTCACGGATCGACGGCAGGGCCATGTCGACCATGCGCTCGGCCAACTCGCCTTTGTCGAACGGCGGGTTGCGGTCCACTTCGCAGAACTGTGGCTTGTCGGCCGGAATGTGCGAGCTGCCCAGCAGTGGCGTGAGGTCCAGGTGCTGTTGGCGCTCGGTGTCACCTGGCAGCACGTCGAGCAGGTCGGTACGCCCGATCAGCTCGCCGAGGCTGCTCACGCCCAGCTTGGCCAGCCACTCGCGGGTCTCTTCGGCGACGAAGGTGAAGAAGTTGATCACCATGTCGACGGTGCCGATGTAGTGGTCCTTGCGCAGCTTGTCGTTCTGGGTGGCCACGCCGGTGGCGCAGTTGTTCAGGTGACAGATGCGCAGGTACTTGCAGCCCAGGGCGATCATCGGCGCGGTGCCGAAGCCGAAGCTCTCGGCGCCGAGAATGGCGGCCTTGATCACGTCCAGGCCGGTTTTCAGGCCACCGTCGGTCTGCACCCGCACCTTGCCGCGCAGGTCGTTGCCGCGCAGGGTCTGGTGGGTCTCGGCCAGGCCCAGTTCCCACGGTGCGCCCGCGTACTTGATCGAGGTCAGCGGCGAGGCGCCGGTGCCACCGTCGTAACCGGAGATGGTGATCAGGTCGGCATAGGCCTTGGCCACGCCTGCCGCGATGGTACCGACACCCGCCTCGGCCACCAGCTTCACCGACACCAGCGCTTGTGGATTGACCTGCTTGAGGTCGTAGATCAACTGCGCGAGGTCTTCGATGGAGTAGATGTCGTGGTGCGGCGGTGGCGAGATCAAGGTGACGCCGGGCACGGCATAGCGCAGCTTGGCGATCAGGCCGTTGACCTTGCCGCCAGGCAACTGGCCGCCCTCGCCCGGCTTGGCGCCTTGGGCCACTTTGATCTGCAGCACTTCGGCGTTGACCAGGTACTCCGGGGTCACGCCAAAGCGGCCGGTGGCCACCTGCTTGATCTTCGAGCTCTTGAGCGTGCCATAGCGGGCCGGATCTTCGCCGCCCTCGCCGGAGTTGGAGCGAGCGCCCAGGCGGTTCATGGCCTCGGCCAGGGCCTCATGGGCCTCCGGCGACAGCGCACCGAGGGAGATGCCGGCGGAGTCGAAGCGCTTGAGGATGGCCTCGACCGGCTCCACCTGCTCCAGCGCCAGGGCCTGATCGGCCACCTTGACCTTGAGCAAGTCACGCAGCATCGACACCGGACGCTGGTCGACCAGCGCGGTGTACTCCTTGAACTTGCTGTAATCGCCTTGCTGCACGGCGGCCTGCAGGGTGTTGACCACGTCCGGGTTGTAGGCGTGGTACTCGCCGCCATGCACGAACTTGAGCAGGCCACCTTGCTGGATCGGCTTGCGCGCGCTCCAGGCTTCGGCCGCCAGCAGCTTCTGGTCGCTCTCCAAATCCTCGAAGCGCGCACCTTTGATGCGGCTGGACACGCCCTTGAAGCTCAGGCCGACCACCTCGTCCGACAGCCCCACGGCTTCGAACAGCTGGGCGCCACGGTACGAGGCGACGGTGGAGATGCCCATCTTCGAGAGGATCTTCAGCAGGCCTTTGGAAATGCCCTTGCGGTAGTACTTGAACACTTCGTCCAGATCGCCCAGCACTTCGCCGGTACGAATCAGGTCGGCCAGCACTTCGTACGCCAGGTACGGGTAGACGGCCGAGGCACCGAAGCCCAGCAGTACGGCGAAGTGGTGCGGGTCACGGGCGGTGGCGGTCTCCACCAGGATGTTGCTGTCGCAGCGCAGGCCTTGTTCGGTCAGGCGGTGGTGAACCGCCCCGACAGCCAGCGAAGCATGCACGGGCAACTTGCCTGGGGCGATGAAACGGTCGCTCAGCACCAGTTGCGTCTTGCCGCTGCGCA
Source organism: Pseudomonas boreofloridensis (assembly GCF_030580795.1). Taxonomy (NCBI): domain Bacteria; kingdom Pseudomonadati; phylum Pseudomonadota; class Gammaproteobacteria; order Pseudomonadales; family Pseudomonadaceae; genus Pseudomonas; species Pseudomonas boreofloridensis. The sequence goes on from NZ_JAUQOQ010000014.1 coordinate 41,481, forward strand.
CCGCTTCCTCGGCCTGGTCGGCGATGTTGCGAATGGCCGCTTCCAAGCCCAGGCCCTGCTCGTAGTTGAGGTCGATCAACTGACGGTCGAAGCCCTCGCGCTCCAGGTTCATCAGCGAGCGCCACTTGGCTGGCGAGATCACCGGCGAGCTGAGGATCACCCGCGAGGCGTGCTCGGGGGATTCCTGGAAGATGTTGCGCTCGGCGCCCAGGCAGATTTCCAGGGACATCACGATCGCTTCGCGCAGCGGATCGATCGGCGGGTTGGTCACCTGGGCGAACTGCTGGCGGAAGAAGTCGTACGGCGAGCGGACGCGCTGGGAGAGCACGGCCATCGGCGTGTCGTCGCCCATCGAACCGACTGCTTCCTGGCCCTGCTCGCCGAGCGGACGCAGCACCTGGTCACGCTCCTCGAAGGTGACCTGGAACATCTTCATGTACTGCTTGAGCTGGTCGGCGTCGTAGCTGGCCACGCCCTGGTCGTCGCTCAGGGTCGCCTGGATACGGGTAGCGTGCTGACGCAGCCAGCGCTTGTAGGGATGGCGCGACTTGAGGCGGTTGTCGATGGCGTCGGTATCGAGGATCTGACCGGTCTCGGTGTCCACGGCGAAGATCTGCCCCGGGCCGACACGACCTTTGGCGATGACGTCCTCCGGCTGGTAGTTCCACACGCCGATTTCCGAGGCCAGGGTGATGTAGCCGTTGCGTGTGGTCACCCAGCGCGCCGGGCGCAGGCCATTGCGGTCGAGCAGGCACACCGCGTGGCGGCCTTCGGTCATGACGATGCCGGCCGGACCGTCCCACGGCTCCATGTGCATGGAGTTGTATTCGTAGAAGGCGCGCAGGTCGGCGTCCATGGTCTCGACGTTCTGCCAGGCCGGCGGCACCAGCATGCGCACACCGCGGAACAGGTCGATACCACCGGTGACCATCAGCTCGAGCATGTTGTCCATGCTCGAGGAGTCGGAGCCGACCCGGTTGACCAGCGGGCCGAGCTCTTCCAGATCCGGGATCAGGTCGTTGGCGAACTTGGTGCGCCGGGCCATGGCCCAGTTGCGGTTACCGGTGATGGTGTTGATTTCGCCGTTGTGGGCGAGGAAGCGGAACGGCTGCGCCAGCGGCCACTTGGGCAAGGTGTTGGTGGAGAAACGCTGGTGGAAGACGCAGATCGCGGTCTTCAGGCGCTCGTCGCCGAGGTCTGGATAGAAGGCGGTGAGGTCCGCCGGCATCATCAGACCTTTGTAGATGATGGTCTTGTGCGAGAAGCTGCAGATGTAGTGGTCGGCGTCGTGGGCATTGGCCACGGACGAGCGGCGACGGGCACTGAACAGCTTGATGGCCATTTCCTGATCGGTCAGGCCTTCGCCGCCGATGAACACCTGCTCGATCTGCGGCAGGCGCTCCAGGGCCAGGCGGCCGAGCACGCGGGTATCGATCGGCACCTTGCGCCAACCGATCAGTTGCAGGCCAGCCTGGGTGATCTCGCGGTTCATGTTGGCCCGCGCGGCCTCGGCTTTCACCGGGTCTTGATTGAAGAACACCATGCCGACCGCGTACTGCTTGGGCAGCTCGACGGCGAAGTGTTCCCGGGCCACGGCGCGCAGGAACTGATCGGGCTTCTGCATCAGCAGGCCACAACCGTCACCGGTCTTGCCGTCTGCGTTGATCCCACCGCGGTGGGTCATGCAGGTCAGGGCCTCGACGGCAGTTTGCAGGAGGTGGTGGCTCGGCTCGCCCGTCATATGGGCGATCAGGCCAAAACCACAGTTGTCCTTGAATTCTTCGGGATGGTACAGACCTGTTTTCATAGACACATTCTCACCAGGTTCGCCTCTCAACCAAGGCAAATCTCTTTTTAGTACAACCACTTACCATCCACGCCGATCGAATGCCAGCTTTTTTGCGGGGGCAATGGGAAACCATTGTTGCACAGCGACGAAGCCGCCCACAAACAATAACGACGAATCGTTGAAAGTTTATGTCGCAATTTTGAATGTTTTTGCGTCACTCACCGTGTAATCGGGTGGACTTGAGTCTGAAGCGTTTCAGCGGTGACTGCAATCAGGCTTGTGGCCGGCAGTCTGGGACACGAAAGCCTGCCGCGCTCGTGCACAGCAGGCTATCGAGATTCCGGGATTCGCTCAGCAACTGGGCGGCGGGGTGGTGCCGCCCGGAAGGATCAGCGGGCCGTGGCCAGCTCTTGTTGAACGCTGCCGACGGTACGAGGCCAAGGTTTACCAGCCTGGACCTTCGCTGGCAAGTTCTTGATTGCAGCCGCTGCCGCGTCGCGGCTGGCGAAATTGCCGTAGGTGACCACGTAGAGGGGTTTGCCCTGCAGGTTTTTCTTGAAGTAGCGGTACTCGCCGCCCTGCTCGCGGACGAACGACTGGGCCGCCGACTCATTGCTGGTGCCGAATACCTGGACCACGTAGTTGCCGGCCTTCTGGCCGCTGTACCAACTGCTGTTACCCGCACCGCCGGTCGACTTCTCGACCGCTTTGGCCGCCGGCTTCGCCGTGGCGACCTGGGTCGGCGCCGCAGCCGGCTTGCTGGCAGGGGTGGCGGTTTTCGCCGGCTGCGTGGCAGCCGGTTTCTGCGCGGCGGCAGCCGGCTGGCTCGGTGCGCTGACAACCGGCTGGGCCGGCGTCGGCGCCGGACCTGCAGCGACACCTTGTGGCGGTGCAGTGGTGGTGACGGTCGGCGGCACCGCGGCCGAAGGCGCGGACGGCTGCAGTGCGGTGTTGCCCGCCGGACCACCCTCCTCACCATCCCCCATACCGGCCGCCTGGGCCAGCGGCTCACGCATCACCGGCTGCGACTGACCGACCAGCGGCAGCGGCATCGGTTGCGACGAACCGGAGAACTCCACCGTCGGACCGCCATTGCCCGACTGGCCCTGACCCAGTGGCAACTGAGCTTGGGCGGCAGGCGCCTCGGCTGGCGCCTTGTCGCTTTTCTTGGGCATCAGGACCGCCGCCGCAACGGCGACCACAACCACAGCAGACAGTGCGAGCACGTGTTTCTTAGGCATTTTGAACCCCATGGATGGTCGCTTCTCGGTACTGCGAGTGGCGATCATGGCTTCGATCAAGGTATCGCGGGCCACCTGATTGATGTTGCCCGGCCAACCGTCGGAGTTTTCGTGGATATCGGCGATCTGCTCGGCGCTGAACAGGTCCAGCCCCCGGCCAGCACCTTCAAGGCGTTGCTCCAGGTACTCGCGGGTTTCCTCTTCGCTGTAGGGGGCGAGCTCGATGATGTGGAAGCGTTCTTCCTCGGCACTGAGCTCGTCCAACCCGGCAATCAGCGAAGGCTCGCCGAACAGGAATACATGCGGGCGTCCTTCCGCAACGCCGGCCGCCAGTTCCAGCAACGCTTGGAGTGCTGACTCTTCGAGTTGTTCCGCATCGTCTACCAGCAGATACACCTCTTGCCCGGTCAGCGCCAACTGCACGACCTGGGAAAGAATGGCCTGTACCTGCGGCTGCGCGACTCCCAGCGCCTGGGCCACTTGGCCGAGCACACCGGCGGCATCGCTGGCGCCGCGCGCCGATACCACCACGCTCTGCACCGACTGCTTGTTGGTGCTGGCGACCAGTGCCTGGCGCAGCAAGGTCTTGCCGCTGCCATGGGGACCGGTCACCACCAGCATCAGGTGGCTGTAGCGTGCCAGATGATGCAACTGACCCAGCACCGGCTTGCGCTGGGCAGGAAAGAACTTGAAGCCGGGCACACGCGGCGCGAACGGATCGTGGCTCAACTGGTAGTGGTCGAGAAACGCCTCATCGGCATGCAAACTGGTCATTGCGCTGTCACAACCTCACGCTGGGCCACGATTGCGCGGTAGTCCGCCGCCAACGTGGCCTGAAGGATCTCTTTCGGATAGTCGTCGGTGATCACGGCTTCGCCCAACTGGCGCAACAGCACCAGGCGCAGGCGTCCGTCGAGCACCTTCTTGTCGACCGCCATATGTTCCATGAAATGCGCCGGGGTCATTTCCTCTGGAGGCACCACCGGCAGGCCTGCATCCTGCATCAGGCGAATTCCGCGATCACGCGCCGTCTGGTCGATCCAGCCCAGGCGCATGGACATCTCCAGGGCCATCACGGTCCCGGCAGCGACGGCCTCGCCATGCAACCATACCCCGTAACCCATGTGGGTTTCGATGGCGTGGCCGAAGGTGTGGCCGAGATTCAGGGTGGCACGCACGCCCGATTCGCGTTCGTCGGCACCGACGACCGCCGCTTTGGCCGCGCAGGAGCGGCGAATGGCTTCGGTGAGGGCAGTCGAGTCGAGTTGGCGCAGCGCGACCATGTTGTCTTCCAGCCAGCCGAGGAACGGCTCGTCGCAGATCAGACCGTACTTGATGACCTCGGCAAGCCCGGCCGACAGCTCGCGGGCCGGCAAGGTGCGCAGGCTGGTGGTGTCGATGAGCACTGCATTGGGCTGGTAGAACGCACCGACCATATTTTTGCCCAGCGGATGGTTGATGCCGGTCTTGCCACCCACCGAAGAGTCCACCTGGGACAGCAGCGTAGTCGGCACCTGGATGAAATCGACGCCGCGCTGATAACAGGCTGCAGCGAAGCCGGCCATGTCACCGATCACTCCGCCGCCGAGCGCCACCACCGTGGTGCGCCGATCATGCCGGGCGGTGAGCAGGGCGTCGAAGATCAACTGCAGGGTTTCCCAGTTCTTGTGGGCCTCGCCGTCGGGCAGTATCACCGGCAGCACCGACCAAGCCCCAAGGGTCTTGCTCAGGCGCTCGAGATACAGCGGCGCGACGGTTTCGTTGGAGACGATGGCGACCTGCCGTCCGGCAATATGCGGTGCCAGCAGCTCGGGCTGGTCCAACAGGCCCTCGCCAATGTAGATCGGGTAGCTGCGCTCGCCCAGATCGACCTTCAGTGTCTGCATGTATCCCCACAATGTGCTTGGGCGCGGCCTTGGCTGAGCGGCCTGCGCGTACGTTCAACCTCGACCCGGCGTTGGTCGCCGAGAATAGTCCCGGCTCAGCGGGGCGGCAACTGCTGCAGGCGCTCGAGAATGTCGATCACCACCATGCGCGGTGGCCGTTCGTCGGTTTCCACCACCAGGTCGGCGATCTCGCGATAGAGCGGGTCGCGCATCTCCAGCAGCGAGCGCAGCGTGGCTTCAGGATTGGCCGTGCGCAGCAACGGGCGATTGCGATCACGGGCGGTACGGCCCACCTGCTGCTCGACCGAGGCGTGCAGGTAGATGACCCGGCCGCCTTGGTGCAGGGCACGACGGTTGGCCTCGCGCATCACCGCGCCACCGCCTGTGGCGACCACCACGCCGTCGAGTTCGCACAACTCGGCGATCATCGCCTGCTCGCGATCGCGAAAGCCCGGCTCGCCTTCCCTGTCGAAGATCCACGGGATGTTGGCGCCGGTGCGCAGTTCGATTTCCTTGTCGGAATCCTTGAACAGCAGACGCAGCTCTTTGGCCAACAGGCGCCCGATGGTGCTCTTTCCGGCACCCATGGGCCCTACAAGTATCAAATTTCGCACAGAATCAACGACTCACAGCAATCGCCTGGTCATTCATGATACGCGGAGTCAGGAAGACCAGCAGCTCGGATTTTTTCTCTTGTAATGCATCGCGTCGAAACAGCCGTCCAACATACGGCAGATCGCCAAGAAATGGCACCTTGTCGACCACATTGCTGTTCGACGTCGAATACACGCCACCAATCACAATGGTCTGACCGTCGGCCACGCGCACCTTGGCGTTGACCTCGTTCTTGCGAATCGGCGGCACGTCGTTGAGGGCATTGGCGTAGTCGGGCTCGTCCTTGGTCACGCGCACCGCCATGATGACTTTGCCGTCAGGGGTGATTTGCGGGGTGACCTCCAATGAAAGCGAGGCCTCGCGGAACGACACCGAGGTGGCGCCACTCTTGCTCGACTGCTGGTACGGCACCTCGGTGCCCTTGAGGATGCGTGCGGTTTCCTTGTCGGCCGTGACCACCTTGGGCTGCGAGATGATCTCGCCATTCCCGCTCTTTTCCATGGCGCTGAGCTGCAAGTCGAGCAGCGCATCGCTGCCCACCAAGCCTAGACCGATGCCGGACGTGGCGGGCGAGGCGCCAAGGTCGACGAACAGTTCGCTGCCCGAGCGTCCCGGCGAGCCGCCATGCTTGGCGCCCCAGCGCACGCCGAGCACCTTCTCATAGTCGACGTTGGCCTCGACGATGCGCGCCTCGATCATCACCTGACGCACCGGCACGTCCAACTGCGCGATCAACTGCCGAAGTTCGGCCAGCCGCGCGGCGGACTGGACGGCGACGAGGGTGTTGGTGCGTGGATCCACGCTCAGCGTGGCGCGCGCATCCGCCGGGTCATCGAGGGCCAGGCTGGCCAGCAACAGCGGTGCCAGCGCGGACGCATCGGCATGGTGAACGGGCAGCAGTGCGCGCTGCAGCGGCTGCGACCGCGCCTCCAGCAGGCGGTCAGCCTGCGTCTCGCGCGTTTGCTCGGCAAGCTCGGCGGCAGGGGCGATCAGCAGTACATTACCCTGCTCGCGCCTGGCCAATCCGCGACTGCGCAGCACCAGGTCCAGCGCCTGGTCCCAGGGTACGTCCTGCAAGCGCAGCGTAACGTTGCCCTGGACCGTGTCGCTGGCCACCAGATTGACCCCTGCATAGTCGGCCAGCACCTGCAGCACCGCTCGCACCTCCACATCCTGGAAGTTCAGCGACAGCGGCTCACCTTTGTAGGCCGTCGTCGCCAGTGCCTGCATCGACGCCAAGAGCGCCCACAGACCGATCACCGCGTTTTGTCCAATCATCCGTGCTCCCTGCACTGCTGCCACGGCTCAACGTCAGATAGCTGGAGCGCTCCTGCCATGCTGCATCGTTGAACAACCGTTCCCTGATTTCGACTTGATCCGGATCGACCTTGACCACCTCGCCCTCTTCACGCCCCAGGTGATCCCCCTCAGCCACCCGATACACCCGCCCGGCCCAGCGCACCAAGGCGTGCGTGCTACCCGCGCGCGACAGGCTGCCGACCATCTCCAACTGCTCCAGCGGCACCCCGATCAAGCCTTCTTGCGCCCTGCGCCGTGTAGACCATGGGGCGAACGGGTCAAGCAGCGGCGCTGTGACGCGCTGCCGTGCCGGCTCATCGGCAAGCGAGGCCGGCGCCGGCAACTCCTCGCCGGCCTCCAACGCGTGCACTTGCAGGTGCAGATGCAGCAGCCCGGGCCGTTTTGTTGCAGGCTCCAGTTGCGCACGCACCACTTGCAGCAACCGCACCTGCTGCAGCCATTCGTCAAGCCAGGCGCGCAACCCGGCATAGCTGCCGCTGACCTGCATCTGCAGCGGAATCTGGCGGTACCCGACAGCCTGGACCTCTTGCCCGATATCGAGTTGCTCGAACAGCAGGCCGTGGGAGCGCCCCGTCAGCGCCAGTTGATCGAGCAAGTCGCTCATGCTCGCCCCACCCGACAAGCGCCAGCGCGCCTCCTGCAGTGTGTGCTGCTCCTGGATCAACGCCGCTTCGGCCGGGACCAGCCCCTCTGCCAGCGACTGTCGCGCTTGCAGTGCCTGCATCTGCTGCGCTTCGAGCAACGAGCCCTGGCGATAAGCAGCGCGCGTGTCGTGAACACGCAGCCAGTAGCCGCCGGCCAACACCAACAGCACCCCAAGCCCCACAGTGGCCGCGCGGGACACTGGCGAACGCGCAGCATCGTCCTGCCAGCGTGAGAGCACTGACCAGCGCATGATCAAGATGGCGAAACGCGAGCGATCAACAGGAATGCGTCCCCTGCAGCACGCCCAACGACTTGCTTGAGCTCAAGGTCGTGAACGACCGGTGATCGCTGCAAGTCGCGCATGAACTGAGCCAGCACGGCTGAAGACAGCGCCAGGCCGTTGACCTGCAGGCGCCCGTCTTGAAGATCGAGACGGGTCAATTGCATGCCTTGGGACATCGCCGCTTCCACCTCAGCGAGCAACTGCGGCATCTGGGCCTGCCCCGCGCGCAGCCCAGCGAGCGCCTGGACCTGTCCGCGCATATCCTCGCGCGCGGCATGCAGGCGCTGCACCTGTTGCACCCGCTCGTCCAGCACCTGGAGTTCGGCTTGGCGCAGCACACCGGCTTGCGCCTGCCGTTCGAGGCGCTGATGAGCCAGGCGGTCTACCAGCATCACCGCCACGAAGGCCGTGAACAGACTGCCCAGGAACACACACCGGAACCTGCGCAGCACGGCCAAGCGCTGGCGTTCGCGCCAGGGCAACAGATTCAGGCGCAGGCTCATGCGTCCACTCCCAACGCCAATGCCAGGGGCAGGGCCATCGCGCCGTGGTCCGCAGCAGGCATATCCTTGCGCACGTAGGCGGAGCAAATTGGTTGGCAAACGCGGCCTAGATGCTGCTCCAGCACCTGTAGCCAGTTCGACGTGGCCGCCGCACCGCCGACCATCAATCCCGCGGCGCTTTTTCCAAGCGCGGCGCTCGCGAGCAGGTCCTCGATGCGCTGCAGGTAAGCTGCCTGCGTGCAGCCATTGTCGAAGCGCTGCTCTACACGCACGCCCAGCGGGGCATCACCCCAGGTATGCAATGCCAGCCCGTCCGCCTCCAGCAGCAGCAAAGGCTGGCGATCCGCGCCCGGCTGCAACCGAGCCAGCGCGACGCTATCCACTTCAACGGCGACGACCTCAAGCCCCGCGTCCTCGAACGGCTGCAGCAGCGTTTCGACAAGGCTCTGGCGCGCCGCGCCTATGAGCACGTCGAGCGACTGGGAAGCCTGGGCCGTCGGGCCAAGCACCTGGAAGTCCATGGCCAGATCATCCAAAGGAAAAGGGAACAGATGCTCGGCATCGGCCAGCAGCCGCGCCTCGCGTTCAGCCTCAGGGACGGCCGACGGCAACTGCACCACCTTGCAGATCACCTGAGACCCCGGCATGGCCAGGGCGACTCTCCTGGCCCGGCCGCAACGGCGAGCAGCCTCGCGCAGCGCCTGCGCTATCGAATCGCCATCAGCGTTCAGCCGGGTTGCAGGTGCCACCACCTGATGAACCCAGGAACTCACCCTGCGTCGCCCTCGGGCGCCGCTCAACTGCAGCATTCGCACCGAATCGGACGTAATTTGCACACCCAACACTGAACCGCCATCCCTGCCAAAGCGTCCAAGCATCGCTATTCCCTTTTTGATGACCGGCATCCCATTGCCGGTCGAACCCATCGTCGCCTGCCCCGCCCGGTCGATGACCCGGAAGGGCGAAATGCTTATAATGCCCAGCGTTTTTGCCCGTCCGCCGGGCCTGCGTGCACTCCATTTATCAACCTGGACACCCCAAAGCCTTGATTCGCCTGCTGAAGTTCTTCTGGTGGTCTTTCGTCGCCGTCATCTGCGCGCTCGTACTCGGTCTGAGCGGGGCGTTTCTGTATCTTAGTCCCAGCCTGCCGTCGGTCGACTCGCTCAGAAGCATCCAGTTGCAGATACCGTTGAGGGTGTACAGCAGCGACGGCAAGTTGATTGCCGAGTTTGGCGAGATGCGGCGCTCTCCCATTCGATTCGCGGAAATTCCCCCGCAGTTCATCCAGGCACTTCTGTCAGCTGAAGACGACAATTTCCTCAACCATTACGGCGTCGATCCAAGCAGCCTGATGCGCGCTGCGACCCAACTGGTGAAATCCGGTCATATCCAGACTGGCGGCAGCACCATCACCATGCAGGTGGCCAAGAATTTCTTCCTCACCAGTGAACGCAGCTTCTCGCGCAAGACCAACGAAATCCTCCTGGCCCTGCAGATCGAACGCGAGCTGACCAAGGATGAAATCCTCGAGCTGTACGTGAACAAGATCTACCTGGGCAATCGTGCCTATGGCATCGATGCGGCAGCGCAGGTGTATTACGGCAAGTCGATCCGTGACGTCAGCCTGGCGCAAATGGCGATGATCGCCGGCCTGCCCAAGGCGCCGTCACGTTTCAACCCGCTGGCCAACCCGGTGCGCGCCAAAGAGCGCCGCGACTGGATCCTGGGGCGCATGTACAAGCTCGGCAAGATCGACCAGGCGAGCTATCAGGCCGCGCTCGCCGAGCCGCTGAACGCCAGCTATCACGTGCCGGCGCCGGAGGTGAATGCGCCGTTCGTCGCCGAAATGGCGCGGGCCGAAATGGTTGGCCGCTACGGCAGCGAGGCCTACACCGAAGGCTATCGCGTCACCACCACGGTCCCCAGCGATACCCAGGAGATCGCCAACAAGGCGGTGCTCAATGGCCTGACCGCCTACGACGAGCGCCACGGCTACCGTGGCCCCGAAGCGCGCTATCCGGGCAAGACGCGCAACGCCTGGCAGCAGGACCTGACCAAACAGCGCACCCTCGGCGGGCTGGAACCGGCCATCGTCACCCAGGTCGACAAGACTGGCCTGAAGGTACTGACCCGTGCCGGACAGGAAGAAGACGTGGCCTGGGACACCATGAAGTGGGCCCGGCCGTTCATCAACAGCAACGCCCAGGGCCGCTCGCCGCAGTCGCCGGCAGACGTGGCGCAGGTCGGCGACCTGATCCGTGTGCAGCGCCTGGATAACGGCACGCTCAAGTTCAGCCAGGTGCCGGGGGCGCAGAGCGCGCTGGTGACACTGAACCCGACCGACGGCGCGATTCAAGCGCTGGTCGGCGGCTTCTCGTTCGAGCAGAGCAACTACAACCGCGCCATGCAGGCCAAACGCCAGCCGGGTTCGAGCTTCAAACCGTTCGTCTACAGCGCCGCGCTGGACAACGGCTACACCGCCGCCAGCCTGGTGAACGACGCACCGATCGTGTTCGTCGACGAGTCCATCGACAAGGTCTGGCGTCCGAAAAACGACACCAACACCTTCCTCGGCCCGATCCGCATGCGTGAGGCGCTGTACAAGTCGCGCAACCTGGTGTCGATCCGCCTGCTGCAAGCCATGGGCGTCGATCGCACCATCGACTACATCGCCAAGTTCGGTTTCAACAAGCAGGACCTGCCGCGCAACCTGTCGCTGGCCTTGGGCACCGCAACGCTCACGCCGATGGAGATCGCCACCGGCTGGAGCACCTTCGCCAACGGCGGCTACAAGATCAACCCGTACCTGATCGAGCGTATCGAGAGCCGTAGCGGCGAGACCCTGTTCACCGCCAATCCGGCGCGGGTACCGCAAGGCCAGCAGGATCAGGCCGGCATCGCTGCACCGGAAGCGCCGATCACTACTCTCGCGCAGCCGGGTACCGCGCCGTCGGCGCTGGGCCAGATCGCCCCGCCGCCACTGACGCCGGTGGTGGCCGAGCGGATCATCGACGGTCGTACCACCTATATCCTCACCAGCATGCTGCAGGACGTGATCAAGCGCGGCACTGGCCGACGCGCCTTGGCCCTGGGCCGCAGCGACCTGGCGGGCAAGACCGGTACCACCAACGAATCCAAGGATGCTTGGTTCTCCGGTTACAACGCCGACTACATGACCACCGTCTGGGTCGGCTTCGATCAGCCGGAGACCTTGGGTCGTCGCGAGTATGGGGGCACCGTCGCGCTGCCGATCTGGATGGACTTCATGGGCCCGGCGCTCAAGGGCAAGCCCGAGCATCCGCCAGCCGAGCCTGAGGGCATTCTCAGCCTGCGGGTCGATCCGGTGAGCGGCCGTGCGGCGACGCCAAGCACGCCGAATGCCTACTTCGAGCTGTTCAAGGCTGAAGACTCGCCACCTTCCGGTGACGAACTGGGCAATGGCGTAGCACCGGGCAGCCCGCTCCCGGCCGATGAATCGGCGCCGATGGACCTGTTCTAAGCGCCGCCCATCCTCTGTCGAGGCGGCGCAGCGCCGCTTCTGCAGGACGCCCACAAAAAAGCCCCGACGCTCACGCGCCGGGGCTTTTCAATGACGCGGCGGCCGATCAGCCGTTGAACACGTCATCCACGCTCTTGAGCGGGTAGTGCTTCGGATACGGCAGGGTGGCCACACCCGACTCGATGGCTGCCTTGGCCACCGCGTCAGAAACGACGGTGATCAGGCGCGCGTCCAGCGGCTTCGGAATGATGTACTCACGGCCGAACTCCAGACCCTCGACGCCGTAGGCTTCGCACACTTCCTTCGGCACAGGCAGCTTGGCCAGATCCTTCAGGGCGACGGCGGCAGCGATCTTCATCTCTTCGTTGATGCGCTTGGCGCGCACGTCCAGGGCGCCACGGAAGATGAACGGGAAGCCCAGCACGTTGTTGACCTGGTTCGGGTAGTCAGAACGACCGGTGGCCATGATCACGTCATTGCGGGTGGCGTGCGCCAGCTCAGGGGCGATTTCCGGATCCGGGTTCGAGCAGGCGAACACGATCGGGTTGGCCGCCATCGACTTCAAGCCTTCGGCGCTCAGCAGGTTCGGGCCGGACAGACCCACGAACACGTCAGCACCGTCCAGGGCATCGGCCAGGGTGCGCTTGTCGGTGGCGTGGGCGAACTGGGCCTTGTACTGGTTCAGGTCGTCGCGACCGGCATGGATCACGCCGTTGCGGTCGATCATGAAGATGTTCTCGACCTTGGCACCCATGCTGACCAGCAGCTTCATGCAGGAGATGGCCGCAGCGCCGGCGCCCAGGCAGACGATCTTCGCGTCTTCCAGGGTTTTACCTGCGATTTCCAGGGCGTTGATCATGCCCGCAGCGGTCACGATGGCGGTGCCATGCTGGTCGTCGTGGAAGACCGGAATGTCGCACTGCTCGATCAGCGTGCGCTCGATCTCGAAGCACTCAGGCGCCTTGATGTCTTCGAGGTTGATGCCGCCGAAGGTGATGGAGATGCGGCGAACGGTGTCGATGAAGGCCTGTGGGCTTTCCGATTCAACTTCGATGTCGAACACGTCGATGCCCGCGAAACGCTTGAACAGAACGCCCTTGCCTTCCATGACCGGCTTGGAGGCCAGCGGGCCAAGGTCGCCCAGGCCCAGGATGGCGGTGCCGTCGGAAATCACCGCGACCAGGTTGCCCTTGCCGGTGTATTTGTAGGCCAGCTCTGGATCACGGCCAATTTCGCGGACCGGCTCGGCAACGCCTGGGCTGTAGGCCAGGGCGAGGTCGCGGGCGGTGGCGGTTGGCTTGGAAAGTTCCACGCTCAGTTTCCCCGGGCGAGGTTGAGCGTGGTATTCGAGAGCGGCGGTTTTCAAATCTGACATGGTGGGCATTCCGCTTGTTTACTGTTCTGACGGACCGCCGAGGATACGCAAAGAGTCCGGGAGCGACAAGACTGCCCGGTCACACCTGTCAAGGCCGGTGGCCTACGACTTTACGCTACACCTGACGGGGCTGGCGAAATCGAGTGTGTACAATCCACGCACATAGTGTCTACAACTATTTTCTCTGACTACCTTCTCCCCATGCTCCCACACCCTGCACCTCACCCCCGCCTTACCTGCCAAACGGCAGATACAAAAAAGGCGCCCACAAGGGGCGCCTTCTTTTGCAGCATCGCGAAGCCAGAGGCCTCGCCAGGTGCATGATTACTTCTTGGTACCGAACATACCGAAGCGGTCGGCGAACTTCTGTACGCGACCACCGGTGTCCAGGACTTTCTGCTTGCCAGTGTAGAACGGGTGGCACTGGGAGCAGACGTCGATCGCCAGCGGCTTGGCCAGGGTCGAACGGGTTTCGAATTTGCTGCCGCAGCTGCAGGTGACTGCAACTACTTCGTAGTTCGGATGAATATCGGCTTTCATGGTCACTTCCTCGAGCTGCGTGCCGCCACCCAACACCTATTGTTGAATACCGCACGTAATTAGGCGGCAAATAATACCAGAGCCCGGAGGCAGCGCAAGTGGTCGCTTGCACCGGCTGTCGTCTGCTAGGCTCGCCGACTCATCCCCTTCCCACGAAGACCTCCCGCGTGCCCGACGTCATCCTGCGCCTTGCCCTGCCCTCGCCCTTGCGTCGCCTGTTCGACTATCGGGCGCCGGCCGCCATGGCCCGCCAGACACTGACCCCGGGCATGCGCATCCGCGTGCCGTTCGGACGCCGCGAGATGATTGGCGTGCTGGTGGAAGTCTGCGCGCAGAGCGAAGTGCCCGCCGACAAGCTCAAGCCGGCCAGCGAGCTGCTCGATCCGGTGTCGCCGCTGCCGCCTGAGCTGTTCAAGCTGTGCCTGTGGACCGCCCACTATTATCAGCACAGTCTGGGCGACACCCTCAGTTGGGCACTGCCGGTGCTGCTGCGCCAGGGCGAGGCGGCCGAAGCCCGGCAGGAGCGCTTTTGGCACGTCGCGCCGGGCGCGCGACTCGACGACCCGCGCATCGCCCGCGCCCCGCGCCAGAAAGAGGCCCTGCAGACCCTCGCCCAGCATCCCCATGGCGTGGCCCACAGCCTGCTGAGCAAGCTGGCGCTGAACAAGGACAGCCTCGACCTGCTGCTGGCCAAGGAGCTGGTGCAGGTCGAGGTGCGCCGCCACCTGCCACCGCCGCGCCACGAGCATTGGCTGGCGCAGCCGGAGCTGCCACTCAACGATGAACAGCGGGCGGCGTTCGAAGCCGTGCGTTCGGGCTTTGGCAGCTACCATGCCTTCCTGCTCGCCGGGGTCACCGGCAGTGGCAAGACCGAGGTCTACCTGCAACTGATCCGCGAAACCCTGGAGGCCGGGAAACAGGCCTTGATCCTGATTCCCGAGATCAATCTCGGCCCGCAGACCCTGGCGCGCTTCGAGCAGCGCTTCAACGCGCGCATCGCGCTGCTGCACTCGGCGGTCAACGATCGCGAGCGCCTGGACGCCTGGCTGGCGGCCCGCGACGGCGAGGCGGACATCATCATCGGCACCCGCTCGGCGCTGTTCACGCCCATGAAGCGACCCGGCCTGATCATCATCGACGAAGAGCACGACGGCTCCTACAAACAGCAGGAAGGCCTGCGCTATCACGCCCGCGACCTGGCAGTGGTGCGCGCGCACCAGGACAACATTCCCATTCTGCTGGGCTCGGCCACGCCCTCGCTGGAAAGCTTGCACAACGCCCACACCGGCCGCTACGGCCTGTTGCGTATGAACCAGCGCGCCGGCGGTGCCAAGCCGCCGCGCTTCATGCGTCTGGATGTGCGCAGCCTGCCGTTGGACAGCGGCATCAGCGGGCCCTTGCAACAGGCCATCGGCCAGACCCTGGCGGCCGGCCAGCAGGTGCTGGTGTTCCTCAACCGCCGCGGCTTCGCCCCGACCTTGCTGTGCCACGACTGCGGCTGGCTGTCGGAGTGCCCGCGCTGCGATGCGCGCATGACCGTGCACCAGCGCTCCGGCGTGCTGCGCTGCCATCACTGCGGCTACGACGAGCGTCTGCCGCTGCAATGCCCCCAGTGCGCGCATGTCGACCTGCGGCCAGTCGGCGCCGGCACCGAGCGTGCCGAAGAGCGCCTGAAAACGCTGTTCCCCGACTACCCGGTGCTGCGCGTGGACCGCGACAGCACCTCGCGCAAGGACGCCATGCAGCAGTTGTTCAGCACCATCCAGCGCGGCCAGCCGAGCATCCTGGTCGGCACCCAGATGCTCGCCAAAGGCCACCATTTCCCCCGGGTGACGCTGGTGGCGATTCTCGATGCCGACGGTGGCCTGTTCTCCGGCGACTTCCGCGCCAGCGAACGCATGGCGCAGTTGATCGTGCAGGTGGCTGGCCGCGCCGGTCGCGCCGAGGAACCGGGCAAGGTGATCGTGCAGACCCATCTGGCCGAGCACCCGCTATTGGTACAGCTCACCGAGCAAGGCTATTTCGCCTTCGCCGAACAGGCCTTGAGCGAACGCCGCGCCGCCGGCCTGCCGCCGTTCTCACACTTGGCGCTGCTGCGCGCCGAAGCGCACAAGCCGGGCCAGGCCGAAGCCTTCCTCGACGAAGCCTGCGCCGCCGCCGAACGCCTGCAGACCGAGATGGCGCTGCCAGGCATCGAGCTGCTGGGCCCGGTGCCCGCCCCCATGGAGCGCCGCGCTGGCCGCTTCCGCGCCCAGTTGCTGATCCAGGCCAGCGCCCGCGCCCCACTGCACCGGCTGATCGCCGCCTGGCTGCTGGTAGTCGAGCAACTGCCCTCGGGCCGCCAAGTACGCTGGTCGCTCGACGTCGACCCCGTCGACCTTTATTGAGCTGCAAGCTGCAAGCTGCAAGCGACAGGTTCGGGCCCGCGCAGTCACCGCACACCTCTTGCCGCTTGCAGCTTGCCACTTGCCGCTCATCACTTGCCGCTGTGCTTGAGCCTTAAGGCTCAAGCACGGATAATGTCCAGTTTTTCCACCTGCGCATCGAAGCGCTCGCCGCGTTTGCGGTCGAAACGAGAACCCGATGAAAGACACCATTCGCCAGCTGATCCAGCAAGCTCTCGCCCAACTCGTCACCGACGGTGTGCTGCCTGAAGGGTTGTCGCCATCGATTCAGGTGGAGAACGCCCGCGACAAGACCCATGGCGACTTCGCCAGCAACATCGCCATGATGCTGGCCAAGCCTGCGGGCATGAAGCCTCGCGACCTCGCCGACAAGCTGATCGCGGCGCTGCCGGCCAGCGCCGACATCAGCAAGGTCGAGATCGCCGGTCCCGGGTTCCTCAACTTCTTCCAGAACACTGACGCCCTGGCCCAGCGCCTGGACGCGGCGCTGGCCGACGACCACTTGGGCGTACGCAAAGCCGGCACCGCCGAAAAGGTGGTCGTCGACCTGTCGGCGCCCAACCTGGCCAAAGAGATGCACGTCGGCCACCTGCGCTCGACCATCATCGGTGACAGCGTCGCCCGCGTGCTCGAGTTCCTCGGCGACACGGTGATCCGCCAGAACCACGTGGGCGACTGGGGCACCCAGTTCGGCATGCTGCTGGCCTACCTGCAGGAAAACCCGATCACCAGCGAAGCGCTGTCGGACCTGGAAAACTTCTACCGCGCCGCGAAGAAACGCTTCGACGAGTCCGAGGAATTCGCCACCCGCGCCCGGGGCCTGGTGGTCAAGCTGCAGGCCGGCGATCCTGAGTGCCTGGCGCTGTGGACGCGCTTCAAGGACATCTCGCTGTCGCACTGCCAGAAAACCTACGAGCTGCTCAACGTCAAACTGACCATGGCCGACGTGATGGGCGAAAGTGCCTACAACGACGACCTGGCACCGGTCGTGGCCGACCTCAAGGCCTCGGGCCTGCTGGTCGAGAGCCAGGGCGCCCAGTGCGTGTTCCTCGAAGAGTTCAAGAACACCGAAGGCGAGCCGCTGCCGGTGATCGTGCAGAAGGCCGATGGCGGCTACCTCTACGCCACCACCGACCTGGCGGCGGTACGCTACCGCAGCAACGTGCTGCACGCCGATCGCGCGCTGTACTTCGTCGACCAACGCCAGGCGCTGCACTTCAACCAAGTGTTCGAGGTCGCCCGCCGCGCCGGCTTCGTCGGCCACCCGATGAAAATGGAGCACATGGGCTTCGGCACCATGAACGGCGCCGATGGCCGTCCGTTCAAGACCCGCGACGGCGGCACCGTGAAGCTGATCGACCTGCTGAGCGAAGCCAAGGACCGCGCCTACGCCCTGGTCAAGGAAAAGAACCCGAGCCTGGCCGAAGACGAACTGCGGCGCATCGCCGAAGTGGTCGGCATCGGCGCAGTGAAGTACGCGGACCTGTCCAAGCACCGTACCAGTGACTACAGCTTCAACTTCGAACTGATGCTCAACTTCGAAGGCAATACCGCGCCTTACCTGCTGTACGCCTACACCCGCGTGGCCGGTGTGTTCCGCAAGCTGGGCAAGGGCTTCGAGCAGGTCGAAGGCGATATCGTGCTGCAGGCGGCTCACGAGCAGGACCTGGCCGCGCGCCTGGCGCAATTCGGCGAAGTGCTCAACAACGTCGCCGACAAAGGCACGCCACACGTGCTGTGTAGCTACCTCTACGACCTGGCGGGTCTGTTCTCCAGTTTCTACGAGAACTGCCCGATCCTCGCCGCCGACACCGCCGAGCAGCAACAAAGCCGCTTGCGGCTTGCGGCGCTGACCGGCCGTACCCTCAAACAGGGCCTGGAACTGCTTGGCCTGGAAACCCTGGAGCGTATGTAAGTTGGCTGCCAAGAAGAAACCTGCGCCCAAGCGCGGCGCCAGTCGCCATCAGCCACCTGCGAAACAGCCGATTCCGGGCTGGGTGTGGCTGGCGATCGGCCTCACCGTGGGTGCGTTCGTGGTGTTCCTGATGAAACTCGAGCCGGGCGGCGACGACATCAAGCGTGCCAAGCCTGAACAGCAGAAGCCGGCCAAGGTCGCCGAAGCCGCCAAGGGCACCACTCCCACCACGCCTCAGCCGATCAAGCCGAAGTACGATTTCTACACCCTGCTGCCGGAATCGGAAGTGATCGTGCCGCCTGAAGCGGTGCCGGAGAAGACGCCGCCAGTGCCGGCGCAGCCCACCACGCCGGTCACCCCGGCAGAAGCGGCGAAGATCGACACCGCCCGTGCCCAGGCCGCGCTGCTGGGTCAGACGCCGCCGCCCGCACCACCGGTGATCAAGCCGGCAGCGACCACCCTGTACTTCCTGCAGGCGGGCTCGTTCCGCAAGGAGGCCGACGCCGACAAGGTACGGGCGCAGATCATCCTGCTGGGGCAGGTGGTGAAAGTGGAGTCCGGTACGGTGAAAGACGAGACCTGGTACCGGGTACTGGTCGGACCGTTCAGCAACCGCGAACAGCTGACCGTTGCACAGAAACAATTGGCCGGCGCCGGCTTCAGCAACCTGCTGTTGCAGCAGCGCCAGACACGCCAGTAAAGAAAAGGCCTTGCCGCACTGCGACAAGGCCTTTTTTTCTAAAGCGCGCCTTTCAGGGACGTTCGCGGTTGACCGTGGATATCTGGGTGTTCAGCGTCCAGAAGTCATACAGCACACCGACCAGGAACAGGCCCCCGGTGAAGAAGTAGATGATCGCGCTGATCCATTTGCCCTGGTACAGCCGATGGATACCGAAGATGCCCAGGAAGGTCAGCAGCACCCAGGCCACCGTGTAGTTCACCCGGCCCGACTGGAAGCGCATGTCGGCTTCGCGGTCCATCGACGGAATCAGGAACAGGTCGATCAGCCAACCGATGCCCAGCAGACCGAGGGTCAGGAACCAGATCGTGCCGGTGATGGGCTTGCCGTAATAGAAGCGGTGCGAGCCGGTGAAGCCGAAAATCCACAGCAGATAGCCAATCACCTTGCTGTGCGTGTCGTGCAGCGGCGCACCCTGTTGATACGTATTCATGCATTGTCCTCGTGGGATAGCCGAAAATTTTCTAAGAAAAAATGTGACTTTTCCGTTTTGCGCCGACGTATGGTAATCGCCCACACGACCAACGGATCAGTTTTTGATCGAAAAGCTGTTATAAAGTTGCGCGCCAATCTCCATAACCGTTCATAAGAGCTTCATCTATGCCGCCCTTCTTCAAGACATGGCTGACCCTCTGCCTTTTATTGCCCCTGGCCGCCCACGCCACCAATCGTGAGCAACGACTTCCCAATGGCTTCAGCGGCTATACCACCAATGCCGATGCGACCATCAAACGTTCCCCCGCCAAGCACGTCAATCTGCGTGCACGGCCAGGCAATGAGGCCAAGAACCCCGCACTGAAAGTGGCCGCTGCCACGCCCAAGCAAAGCAGCCAAGTGCTCAGCCGCGCCGTCAATGCGCTCGGCACGCCCTACCGCTGGGGCGGCAGCACACCCGGCAAAGGGTTCGATTGCAGCGGTCTGGTCAAATATGCCTTCAACGACGTCGCCGACCTGGATCTGCCGCGTAGCTCCAATGCCATGGCCCAGGGCCACGGCGTGAAAGTGGCGCGCAAGGACCTCAAGCCTGGCGACCTGATCTTCTTCAACATCAAGAGTCGTCGCGTCAACCACGTGGCCATCTACCTGGGCAACGAGCGCTTCATCCACGCACCGCGCACCGGCAAGCGGGTGAGCATCGACAGTCTGGACAAGCCTTACTGGCAGAAGCACTACGTCGTCGCCAAACGCGTGCTGCCCAAAGAGCAGCAGGCCTTGAGACTGGCCAAGCGTTAACCCGCGTTCGACTCGGCCCGGGTACTCCGCGTCGAGATCGCCGCTCCTACTCCAGGTTGTCGATCAGCCCCCGCGCCCTCAACCTGCCCAGCGCCGCCTCCATCGTCACCATGCCCTGCGCCGCACCGGTCTGCATGGCCGACTGCAACTGCGCCACGCGCCCTTCGCGGATCAAATTGCGTACCGCAGCGGTGGCCACCAGCACCTCGCGCGCCGCCACCCGACCGCCGCCCACACGCCTCACCAACGCCTGCGCCACCACCAATTGCAGTGATTCGGCTAGCATGGCGCGGATCAGCGACTTCTCTTCGGCGGAGAACACCTCCACCAGCCGATCGATGCTGCTGGCAGCGCTGCGCGTGTGCACGGTGGCCAGTACCAGGTGACCGGTCTGCGCTGCGCGCAAGGCCAGGCGGATGCTGTCCAGGTCGCGCAGTTCGCCGATCATGATCACATCCGGATCCTGGCGCAGTGCGCTGCGCAGGCCTTGGGCGAAGTCTCGGCTGTGACGGCCGATCTCGCGCTGGTTGATCAACGCCCGGCCACCGCCGTGTACGAACTCAACCGGGTCTTCCAGGGTCAGGATATGGCCTGCGCGGTCGCATCCCAGTTGCGCGACCAGCGCGGCGAGCGTGCTGGACTTGCCACTGCCGGTCGCCCCACCCACCAGCACCAGGCCATCGCGGCAGCGGGCAAGCGCCTGATACACCCCAGTCAATTCCAACGCCTCGACCGTCGGCGCCTGCTGCCCGATCAGCCGCAGGCTGGCGGCCAGGCCGTGATACTGCCTGAACAGGCTCAGGCGAACGCGTCCAAGCCCAGGCGGCTCCACGGCCAGGTCCACCTCGTCGCCCGTCCGCCAGCGCTGGCGCTGATCCGCATCGAGCCAGGGCGCAAGCCCCTGCTCCAGCGTGTCGCTGCACAACGTCGGCAGCGCCACGCGCTGCAATACGCCATCCAGGCGCCACGCCGGCAATTCGCCCGCCGCCAAGTGCAGGTCCGAGGCCCCCGCCTTCACGGCGCGGGCCAGCAGGTCGGTCACGTCCATGAGACTCCCCAAAGGCCATCAAGCAGGTAGAATGCCGCACACCACTGAGCTGCCGGCATCGATCCATGTCCACCCTAGCAGACAACCTTCACGCCATTCGTACCCGCATCGACGGCGCGGCCAAGGCCAGCCACCGCGACCCGGCCAGCGTGCAGTTGCTGGCCGTGAGCAAGACCAAGCCCGCCAGCGCCATCGCCGAACTTCACCGGGCGGGCGTGCGCGATTTCGGCGAGAACTATCTTCAGGAAGCGCTGACCAAACAGACGGAATTGTCCGACCTGCCCTTGATCTGGCATTTCATCGGCCCCATCCAGTCGAACAAGACCAAGGCCATTGCCGAACATTTCGACTGGGTACATAGCGTGGACCGCCTGAAGATCGCCCAACGCCTGAGCGACCAACGCCCGACCGACCTGCCACCACTGAATATCTGCCTGCAGGTGAATGTCAGTGGCGAGGACAGCAAGTCTGGCTGCACGCCAGAGCAGCTTCCAGCACTGGCCCAGGCCGTGGCCGCGTTGCCCAACCTGCGCTTGCGCGGGCTGATGGCGATCCCTGAACCCACCGACGACCCTGCCGCCCAGCACGCTGCGTTCGCCCGGCTGCGCCAGTTGCAGGAGGCCCTCGGCCTTGGCCTGGACAGTCTGTCCATGGGCATGAGCCATGACTTGGAAGCGGCCATCGCCCAAGGCGCGACCTGGGTGCGTATCGGCACCGCCCTGTTCGGCGTGCGCGACTACGGGCACGCCTGAATCCATGCTTTACTCACTCTTTCCTTCAAGGACCTGACATGAGCAAGACGCGTATCGCCTTCATCGGCGCGGGCAACATGGCGGCCAGCCTGATCGGCGGCCTGCGGGCCCAGGGCCTGGACGCTTCGCAGATCCGCGCCAGCGATCCTGGCGCCGACACCCGCACCCGGATCCAGGCCGAACACGGCATCGCGACCTTCGAGAGCAACGCCCAGGCCATCGATGGCGCCGACGTGATCGTGCTGGCAGTCAAGCCACAGGTCATGAAGAGCGTGTGCGAAACCCTCAAACCTGAGCTGAAGGCCGGGCAATTGGTCGTTTCGATCGCCGCCGGTATCACCTGCGACAGCCTCCAGAACTGGCTGGGCCAGGTCCCGGTGGTGCGCTGCATGCCCAATACCCCGTCCCTGCTGCGCCAGGGCGCCAGCGGCCTGTACGCCACCGCACAGGTGTCGGCCGGCCAGCGCGAGCAGGCCGAACAGTTGCTCAGCGCCGTGGGCACCGCCCTGTGGCTGGAGCAGGAGCAGCAACTGGATGCGGTCACCGCCGTCTCCGGCAGCGGCCCGGCCTATTTCTTCCTGCTGATCGAAGCCATGACCGCCGCCGGCGAGAAGCTCGGCCTGCCGCGCGACATCGCCTCGCAGCTGACCCTGCAGACCGCACTGGGCGCCGCGCACATGGCCGTTTCCAGCGACGTCGACGCCGCCGAGCTGCGTCGCCGCGTCACCTCGCCAGCCGGGACCACCGAAGCGGCGATCAAATCGTTCCAGGCCAACGGCTTCGAGGCCGTGGTCGAGCAGGCGCTGCAAGCGGCCGCCACACGCTCGGCCGAGCTGGCCGAACAATTGGGCAAATGAGGAGTTGTCGATGAATGCACTGTCCGGCGCCGCGATCTTCGTGGTGCAAACCCTGGTCAGCCTGTACCTGGTGATCGTCCTGCTGCGCTTCGTGCTGCAACTGGTCAAGGCCAATTTCTACAACCCGCTGAGCCAGTTCACGGTGCGCGCCACCCAGCCGCTGCTCAAGCCGATTCGCCGTATCGTGCCGAGCATCGCCGGGCTGGATACCTCGTCGCTGCTGTTGGCGATCGTGATTCAGGCGCTGCTGATGGCCTTCGTGCTGATGCTCACCTACGGCACCATCGGCGACCTGCCGCACCTGCTGATCTGGGCCATCCTGGGGATCACCTCGCTGTTCCTAAAGATCTTCTGGGTGGCGATGATCGTCATGGTGATCGTGTCCTGGATCGCGCCCAACAGCCATAACCCCGCCGCCGAACTGGCCTACCAGATCAGCGAGCCGGTGCTGGCGCCGTTCCGCCGCCTGGTGCCCAACCTCGGTGGTCTGGATATCTCGCCGATCTTCGCCTTCATCGCCATTCAGGTGGTGCAGTCGTTCCTGATGCCGCAACTGGCCAACTACGCCGGCATGCCGGATGTGCTGTGGCGCCTGATCTGATCCAGCCCGGCCCCCAGCGGCAGCCATTGCTTGCCGCTGGGGGTAGCGCTCTTTAGACTTACGCCTCCGTCAAGCGTGAGCAGGGCCGATGTCCACTGTCTTTCCCGAAGATTCCGTCGGTCTGGTAACCCCCCAGATCGCCCGGTTCGATGAACCGTTGACGCTGGCCGGTGGCCGCTCGCTGGCCGGCTACGAGCTGGTCTATGAAACCTATGGCACGCTCAATGCCAGTGCCAGCAATGCGGTGCTGATCTGCCACGCGCTGTCCGGCCATCACCATGCGGCCGGCTACCACAGCGTCGAAGACCGCAAGCCGGGCTGGTGGGACAGTTGCATCGGCCCGGGCAAGCCCATCGACACCAACCGCTTCTTCGTGGTCAGCCTGAACAACCTCGGCGGCTGCAATGGCAGCACCGGTCCGAGCAGCATCAACCCGGCCACCGGCAAAGCCTATGGTGCGGACTTTCCGGTGCTCACCGTCGAGGACTGGGTGCACAGCCAGGCACGCCTGGCCGATCGCCTCGGCGTCAGCCAATGGGCCGCCGTGGTCGGCGGCAGCCTGGGCGGCATGCAGGCCTTGCAGTGGACCATCACCTACCCGCAGCGCGTGCGTCATTGCGTGGACATCGCCTCGGCGCCCAAGCTGTCGGCGCAGAACATCGCCTTCAACGAAGTCGCGCGCCAGGCCATCCTCACCGACCCCGAATTCCACGGTGGCTCGTTCCAGGACCAGGGCGTGATTCCCAAGCGCGGGCTGATGCTGGCGCGTATGGTCGGCCATATCACCTACCTGTCCGACGACTCGATGGGCGAGAAATTCGGCCGCGAACTCAAGAGCGACAAGCTCAACTACGACTTCCACAGCGTCGAGTTCCAGGTGGAGAGCTACCTGCGCTATCAGGGCGAGGAATTTTCCGGCCGCTTCGACGCCAACACCTACCTGCTGATGACCAAGGCGCTGGACTATTTCGACCCAGCCGCCGCCCACGGCGGTGACCTGGCCGCCAGCCTGGGCCATGTCACGGCCGACTACTGCATCATGTCGTTCACCACCGACTGGCGCTTCTCCCCGGCACGCTCACGGGAGATCGTCGATGCGCTGATGGCCGCGCGCAAGAACGTGTGTTACCTGGAGATCGATGCCCCTTACGGCCACGATGCCTTCCTGATCCCCACACCGCGCTACACCCAGGGCTTCACGAACTACATGAACCGCATCGTCATCTGAGGACAGCATGAGAGCCGACCTGGAAATCATCCACGACTGGATCCCTGCCGGCAGCCGGGTACTCGACCTGGGCTGCGGTAATGGCGAGCTGCTGGCTTCGTTGCGCGACCGCAAGCAGGTCACCGGCTACGGCCTGGAGATCGACGCCGACAACATCGCCGCCTGCGTGGCCAACGGCGTCAACGTCATCGAGCAGGACCTGGACAAGGGCCTGGGCAACTTCGCCAGCAACAGCTTCGATGTGGTGGTCATGACCCAGGCCCTGCAAGCTGTGGAGTATCCCGACCGGATCCTCGACGAGATGCTGCGCGTGGGCCGCCAGTGCATCATCACCTTCCCCAACTTCGGCCACTGGCGCTGCCGCTGGTACCTGGCGACCAAGGGCCGCATGCCCGTGTCGGACTTCATGCCCTACACCTGGTACAACACCCCGAACATCCACTTCTGCACCTTCGAGGACTTCGAGAACCTGTGCCGCGAACGCGATGCCAAGGTGCTCGATCGCCTGGCCGTGGACAACCGTCACCGCAACGGGTGGGGCGGTCGGCTTTGGCCTAATCTGTTGGGGGAAATCGGTATCTATCGGGTCAGCAGCCCTGGGTTGCAGGAGCACCAGGTCGCGGTGTGACCCACCACCGGAGGAATGGCAACATGCGTCGTCTCGCCCTTTTGCTGATCACCCTGTGCCTGGCCCTGCCGAGCTGGGCCGCCGATGCAGCCCGACCGGACCGCAAGCAGGTCTTCGGCGACGTCACGGTGTACTACAACGCCTTCGCCTCCGGCGCACTGACGCCCGAGGTGGCGCAGGCCAGCGGCATCGAACGCAGCAAGCGCCTGGGCGTGCTCAACATCACCCTGCTCAAGGGTGGCACGCCCACGACCGCGGTGGTCAGCGGCAAGGTCAAAGACCTTACCGGCCGCGCCAGTGCGCTGTCGTTCCGCCAGGTGAGCAGCGCAGGCGCGGTGTCCTACATCGCCCAGTTCAAGACCGAGCAGGCGCAGACCCTGGTCTTCGACGTGCAGATCGAGGCCGGCGGCATCAGCCACGACCTTCAATTCAACCAGGACGTATTCCCAGGCGAATGATGAATTTCCAGCAACTCGTATTGGCCAGCCACAACGCCGGCAAACTCAAGGAACTCCAGGCCATGCTCGGAGAGTCCGTGCAGCTGCGTTCGATCGGCGAATTCAGCCAGGTCGAACCCGAGGAAACCGGCCTGTCGTTCGTCGAAAACGCCATCCTCAAGGCACGCAATGCCGCGCGCATTTCCGGCCTGCCGGCCCTGGCCGACGATTCGGGCCTGGCGGTGGATGCATTGGGCGGCGCACCGGGCATCTACTCGGCCCGCTATGCCGACGGTCAGGGCGATGCGGCGAACAACGCCAAACTGCTCGAGGCGCTCAAGGACGTGCCTGAAGCCGAACGCGGCGCACAGTTCGTCTGCGTGCTGGCGCTGGTCAGGCATGCCGACGATCCCCTGCCAGTGCTCTGCGAGGGGCTGTGGCACGGGCGGATTCTGTTCGCGGCCAGTGGCGAGCATGGTTTCGGCTACGACCCGCTGTTCTGGGTGCCTGAACGCAATTGCTCCAGCGCCGACCTGGCGCCGCTGGAAAAGAACCAACTCAGTCACCGCGCCCGGGCCATGGCCCTGCTGCGTCAGCGCCTGGGATTGGCATGACCGAATCCTCCTCTGCGCCACCGCCGGGCCTGGTGCTTGCGGTGCTGCCGCCGCTGTCGCTGTACATCCACATTCCTTGGTGCGTGCGCAAATGCCCTTATTGCGACTTCAACTCGCACCAGGCCGGACCGACCCTGCCTGAAGCGCAGTACGTCGATGCCCTGCTCGCCGACCTGGCGCTGGAAATGCCGGCGGTGCAAGGCCGGTCGATCAGCAGCATCTTCTTCGGTGGCGGCACGCCCAGCTTGTTCAGCGCCGCCGCATTGGGTCGGCTGCTGCGTGGCATCGAGCAGCGCATTCCCTTCGCCGCCGACATCGAGATCACCCTGGAGGCCAACCCCGGCACCTTCGAGCAGGACAAGTTCAAGGCCTATCGCCAGACCGGCATCAACCGCCTGTCCATCGGCGTGCAGAGTTTCCAGGCGCAGAAGCTGGAAAAGCTCGGGCGCATTCACAATGGCGACGAGGCCGTGCGCGCCGCCGGCATGGCCCGTGCGGCAGGCTTCGACAACTTCAATCTGGACCTCATGCACGGCCTGCCTGAACAGTCGCTGGACGAAGCGCTGGGCGATCTGCGCCAGGCCATCGACCTGGGGCCGACGCACCTGTCCTGGTACCAACTGACCCTGGAACCGAACACGGTGTTCTGGAACCAGCCGCCGCTGCTGCCCGAAGACGACATTCTCTGGGATATCCAGGAGGCCGGACAGGCGCTGATGGCCGAGCAGGGTTATCGCCAATACGAAGTGTCGGCCTATGCCCAGGCCGAACGCGCTGCGCGCCACAACCTCAACTACTGGCGCTTCGGCGACTTCATCGGCATCGGTGCCGGGGCCCACGGCAAGCTGTCGTTCCCCGACGGCCGCATCCTGCGCACCTGGAAGACTCGCCTGCCCAAGGACTACCTCAATCCCGAGAAACCGTACAAGGCGGGCGAGAAGCTGCTGCCGCCCGATGAGCTGCCCTTCGAGTTCCTGATGAACGCTCTGCGCTTGACCGAGGGCGTGGAAGCCGAATTGTTCACCCAACGCACAGGGCTGCCGCTGGCGCAGTTGGCCGAGGCACGGCGCGCTGCCGAACAAAAGGGGCTTTTGCGAGTCGAACCGAAGCGGCTGGCGGCAACGCCCCAAGGCCAGCTGTTTCTCAACGATCTGCTGCAGTACTTCTTGAATTAAGGATGACCCATGGACCTGGTGCTTGACCTGCTCTCGACCGTTTCCCGCTGGAGCCGCAGCAACCTTTCGGAGATTTCCCTGGCGTTGGTGGGCTGCCTGCTGGTGCTGTTCGGCACCGACATCAAGGGCTGGGTCGAGCAGCGCCTGGGCGGACTGGCCGGCGCCCTGCGGGTGCCGTTCATGGCCCTGCTGGTGATGATCGGCAGCGGCGCGGCGCTGATCTATGCCACGCCGTGGGTGGTGAAAGCGCTGGCACAGTTCAACAACTACGCCTTGGCGCCAGTACTGCTGGTGGTACTGGTGCTGATCGGCGTGGTGGCGGATCGCCGCGGCTAGTAACGCAAAAGGGCTGCATAGCAGCCCTTTGTCGGTCGGTCCAACGCTGACTGTCAGTCAACCTTCTCGAACTTCAGATCCCACACCCCATGCCCGAGCCGCTCACCGCGGCGCTCGAACTTGGTGATCGGGCGCTCGTCCGGACGCGGTACGTAGGCGCCGTCCGCCGCCTGGTTGCGATAACCCGGCGCGGCCTGCATCACTTCCAGCATGTGCTCAGCGTAGGGCTCCCAGTCGGTGGCCATGTGGAACACGCCGCCGACCTTGAGCTTGCGCCGCACCAGTTCGGCGAACGCCGGCTGGACGATGCGCCGCTTGTGGTGACGGGCCTTGTGCCACGGATCGGGGAAAAACAGCATCAGCCGGTCCAGGCTGCCGTCGGCCACGCAGCGGTTGAGCACTTCGATGGCATCGCAGTCGTACACCCGCAGGTTTTTCAGGTTCTGGGTGAGCACGCCGTTGAGCAGCGCGCCGACACCAGGGCGGTGCACTTCGACACCGATGAAATCCAGCTCCGGTGCGGCAGCGGCCATTTCCAGCAGGGAGTGGCCCATGCCGAAACCGATTTCCAGAGTGCGCGGCGCCGAGCGGCCGAACACCTGGTCGTAGTCCACCGGGCTGTCGGCCAGGGGCAGGATGAACAGCGGGCCGCCCTGCTCCAGGCCGCGCTGCTGGCCTTCGGTCATGCGGCCTGCACGCATCACGAAACTCTTGATGCGGCGGTGCGGGCGCTCTTCGCCGTCGGCGGAGATCGGCGTTTCTTGCGATTCAGTCATCAGGTGCTCTTACTTGATCAGACCATCCAGCGGCGAAGACGCGCTGGCATAGAGTTTCTTCGCCATACGCCCGGCCAAATAGGCCATGCGACCGGCGACGATGGCATGCTTCATGGCTTCGGCCATCAGTACCGGCTGCTGGGCGTGGGCGATGGCGGAGTTCATCAGCACGGCTTCGCAGCCCATTTCCATGGCGATGGTGGCATCGGAGGCGGTGCCCACGCCGGCATCGACCAGCACCGGCACCTTGGATTCCTCGAGGATGATCTGCAGGTTGTAGGGGTTGCAGATGCCCAGGCCCGTGCCGATCAGACCCGCCAGCGGCATGACCGCGATGCAGCCGACCTCGGCCAGTTGACGCGCGATGATCGGGTCGTCGCTGGTGTAGACCATCACATCGAAGCCATCCTTGACCAGGACTTCGGCGGCCTTGAGGGTTTCGATGACGTTGGGGAACAGCGTCTTCTGGTCGGCCAGCACCTCCAGCTTCACCAGGTTGTGGCCGTCGAGCAGCTCACGAGCCAGGCGGCAGGTGCGCACGGCTTCGATCGCGTCGTAGCACCCGGCGGTGTTCGGCAGGATGGTGTAGCGGTCCGGAGGCAGCACATCGAGCAGGTTCGGCTCGCCTGGATTCTGGCCGATGTTGGTGCGGCGCACGGCGACGGTGACGATTTCGGCACCCGAGGCCTCGATGGCCTCGCGGGTCTCGTCCATGTCACGGTACTTGCCGGTGCCGACCAGCAGGCGCGACTGGAAAGTACGCCCGGCCAGGGTGAAAGGCTTGTCGCTGCGAACGTTGCTCATCGTGGTTCCTCTGCAAAGGTTACGGGAATTGCGGGTGGGCACGGCGCGGCCGTCAGCCGCCACCGATGGCGTGGACCACCTCGACCCGGTCGCCCTCGTTCAACAGGGTGCAGTCGTGCTGGCTGCGCGGCACGATGTCCAGGTTCAGTTCCACCGCCACACGACGCCCGACCAGCTCCAGACGCCCCAGCAGGGCCGCCACGCTCTCGCCTGCAGGCAGTTCGTAGGGTTCACCGTTGAGTTGAATGCGCATGCGCACGGCCACCATCGTTCATTGGGGCCCGCATTCTAGCGCCGATCCGCCGTGCAACCCAAGGGCGAGCGGCGCCATCAGTCGCTATTGCCGACCGACTGGTCAGCCCAGGCGCCACGCCGTCAGGCCCAGACAGGCCCAGCCCGCCAGGAAGCACACGCCACCGATGGGTGTGATGATGCCGATCTTGCTCACGCCGCTGAGGGTCAGGGCGTAGAGGCTGCCGGAGAACAGCATAATGCCCACGGCAAACAGGCCGCCCGCCCAGCCGATCAGCCGCCCGGGTAGATGCACGGACAGCATCGCCACCGCCAGAATCGCCAGCGCATGCACCAGTTGATAGCTGACACCGGTATGAAAGATCGCCAGGTAGTCGGCGCTCAGACGGTTCTTCAAGCCGTGTGCGGCGAAGGCACCGAGCGCGACACCGGTGAAGCCGAAGAAGGCCGCGAGCATCAGGAAGCTGCGAAGCATGGGACGACTCCTTGAAAGGGGTCTGTATAATGGCCCGTTCCATCGGTCCGGCCAAGCTATCGACATGCTGTCATCCCTTATCCGCCGTCTTGCTCGTGCTCTGCTCTGGTTCGCCGCAGGCAGCATCGTGCTGGTGTTGGCGCTGCGCTGGGTGCCGCCACCGGGCACGGCCTTGATGGTCGAGCGCAAGGTGCAGTCGTGGGTCGATGGCAAGCCGATCGACCTGCAGCGCGACTGGGTGTCCTGGGAGCAGATCTCCGATGAACTGAAGGTGGCTGTGGTCGCCGGCGAAGATCAGCACTTCGCCAGCCATTGGGGATTCGATGTCCCGGCGATTCAGGCAGCCCTGGTGCACAACGAGCAAGGGGGCAAGCTGCGCGGCGCCAGCACGCTGACCCAGCAGGTGGCCAAGAACCTGTTCCTGTGGTCTGGGCGCAGTTGGCTGCGCAAAGGCTTGGAGGCCTGGTTCACCGCGTTGATGGAACTGTTCTGGTCGAAGGAGCGCATCCTCGAGGTCTACCTCAACAGCGCCGAATGGGGGCCGGGGGTGTTCGGTGCCCAGGCTGCCGCGCGCTATCACTTCGGCGTCGATGCCAGTCGCCTGACACGTCAGCAGGCCAGCCAGCTCGCCGCTGTGCTACCCAGTCCGCTGAAATGGAGCGCCAGCCGGCCCAGCGCCTACGTGGCAAGCCGGGCCAGTTGGATTCAACGACAGATGAGTCAGTTGGGCGGTACCAGCTACCTGATGCAACTGCAGGGCAGCGCGCGCCTCTGAGCGAGGCGCCTGGCAAACGCCAAGATCACAAGCACCCGCAACGAAAAAGCCGCCTGTTTCGTGGGAAACAGGCGGCTTTTTCGTTGAGCGCAAGGCCGATCAGACGGTGATCAGCGCCTTGACCTTGCTCATCGCGTTCTTCTCGAGCTGACGAATCCGCTCGGCCGACACGCTGTACTTCTCGGCCAACTCATGCAAGGTCGCCTTTTCCTCGGCCAGCCAGCGCTGGTAGAGGATGTCGCGGCTGCGCTCGTCCAGACCGTTCAACGCTTCATGCAGGTTGCTGTTGGCGTTGTCGCTCCAGTCGGCATCTTCCAACTGCATGGCCGGATCGTAGCGATGGTCTTCCAGGTAGTGCGCAGGCGAATGGAAGGCGCTGTCGTCGTCGGCATCGGCTGCCGGATCGAAGGCCATGTCATGGCCACTCAGGCGGCTTTCCATCTCACGCACTTCACGCGGTTCGACGCCCAGGCTCTCGGCCACACGGTGCACTTCGTCGTTGTTCAGCCAGGCCAGACGCTTCTTCTGGCTGCGCAGGTTGAAGAACAGCTTGCGTTGCGCCTTGGTGGTGGCCACTTTGACGATACGCCAGTTGCGCAGGATGAATTCGTGGATCTCCGCCTTGATCCAGTGCACGGCGAAGGACACCAGGCGCACACCCATTTCCGGGTTGAAGCGCTTGACTGCCTTCATCAGGCCCACGTTGCCTTCCTGGATCAGGTCAGCCTGGGCCAGCCCGTAACCGGCGTAGCTGCGGGCGATATGGACGACGAAACGCAGGTGGGCCATCACCATTTGCCGAGCGGCCTCAAGATCCTGCTCATAGAAGAGACGCTCAGCCAGTTCACGCTCCTGCTCGACCGTCAGCAGCGGGATGCTGTTGACCGTGTGCACATAGGCTTCCAGGTTTGCACCGGGAACCAAGGCATACGCAGGTTGCAACGAAGTGGTCATTCAAGTACCTCCGACTCACTGGACTCGTGCCTTGTGGGCACTGCCAACATAGACCCGGAACCATCAGACAAGTTCCTGGATGAAAAAAGTCAATGCTGGCACGAAAGCATTATCGCGGTGCGAGCTCGTTCAGGTGGCGAGCGACCGCAATCCATGCACCGATATACCCCAAGAGCACCGCCCCGATCAAGAGTGACAGACCGTCGGCAGCGGGTACGCCCCCCAGGGCGAAGTCACTGCCATACAGGTCGGAAAGCCCGACCACCGCATCGTTCAGCCAGTTCAGGCCAAACGCCAGGATGCCCCAGGCCAGCACGCCGGCGCCCAGGCCGTACAAGGCGCCCATGTACAGGAAGGGTCGGCGCACGTAGCTGTCGGTGCCACCCACCAGCTTGATCACCTCGATCTCCACCCGGCGGTTCTCGATGTGCAGGCGAATGGTGTTGCCGATGACCAGCAGCAGTGCGGAAATCAGCATCACCGCCAGGCCGAAGACGAAGCGATCGCCCAGCTTGAGGATCGCCGCCAGGCGCTCGACCCAGACCAGGTCCAACTGCGCCACTTCAACCCGCGGCAGCTCCGACAAACGCTGGCGCAGCGCTTCGAGCGCCGGCTTGTCGACTTCGGTCGGTGTCACCACCACCACGCCGGGCAGCGGGTTCTCCGGCAGCTCGCGCAGCGCCTCGCCCAGGCCCGACTGCTGCTGGAACTCCTGCAGCGCCTGTTCGCGGCTGACATAGGTGGCCTCGGCCACCCCCGGCATGGCCTTGATCTCGTCGCGCAGCGCTTCGCCTTGCTGGGTGCCGGCATCGAGCTTGAGGTACAGCGAAATCTGCGCCGCGCGCTGCCATGAGCCGCCCAGTTTCTCGACGTTCTTCAACAGCAGCGACAGCCCCATCGGCATGCTCAGCGCCACCGCCATCACCAGGCAGGTGAAGAAGCTGCCGATCGGCTGCTTGCCCAGGCGACGCAGGCTGTCGGCCAAGCTGGCGCGGTGGCTTTCCAGCCAGGCGTTGAGCAGGGTGCGGAAATCAGGGCCATCGTCGTCGTGGCCACCGCGCTTCTTGTCGGACTTGGGGTCTGCCGCCTTGGGCGCGACGCGCTCGGAGACCTTGGGTGTACGGGTGTCGCTCATTGTCCGGCCTCCCCATCGCCGATCAGTCGTCCGCGTTGCAGGGTGAGCATGCGGTGGCGCATGCGCGCGATCAGCGCCAGGTCGTGACTGGCGATCAGCACGGTGGTGCCCAACCGGTTGATGTCTTCGAACACCCCCATGATCTCGGCCGCCAGGCGCGGGTCGAGGTTGCCGGTGGGCTCGTCCGCCAGCAGCAGGGCCGGCTGGTGGACGATGGCGCGGGCGATGCCCACGCGCTGCTGCTGACCAGTGGACAGGTCGGCGGGGAACAGTTCGCCCTTGTCCGACAGCGAAACCCGCTCCAGCGCCGAGTCCACGCGCTTGCCGATCTCGGCCTTGGACAGGCCGAGAATCTGCAGCGGCAGGGCGATGTTGTTGAATACGGTGCGGTCGAACAGCAGTTGGTGATTCTGGAACACCACGCCGATCTGGCGGCGCAGGAACGGAATCTGTGCGTTGCTGATCTGGCCCAGGTCCTGGCCGGCCAGCAGCAGCTTGCCGCTGGTGGGGCGCTCCATGGCCAGCAACAAGCGCAGCAAGGTGCTCTTGCCGGCGCCCGAGTGCCCGGTGACGAACAGGAATTCGCCCCGGCGCGCCCGGAAACTCAGTTCATGCAGGCCGACGTGGCCATTGGGGTAGCGCTTGGCGACCTGCTCGAATCGGATCATGGGTGCTCACGCTCGGCAAACAGGGCTTTGACGAAAGGCTCGGCTTCGAAGGTGCGCAGGTCATCGATGCCTTCGCCGACGCCGATGAAGCGGATCGGCAGGCTGAACTGCTTGGCCAGGGCGAAGATCACCCCGCCCTTGGCAGTGCCATCCAGCTTGGTCAGGGCCAGGCCAGTCAGTTCGACGCTCTGGTTGAAATACTTGGCCTGGCTGATGGCGTTCTGCCCGGTTCCGGCATCGAGCACCAGCAGCACCTCGTGCGGCGCCTCGGCGTCGAGCTTGCCGATGACCCGACGGACCTTCTTCAGCTCTTCCATCAGGTTGTCTTTGGTATGCAGGCGACCGGCCGTGTCGGCGATCAACACATCGACGCCACGGGCCTTGGCCGCCTGTACCGCGTCGAAGATCACCGAAGCCGAATCGGCGCCGGTGTGCTGGGCGATCACCGGAATCTGGTTGCGCTCGCCCCATACTTGCAACTGCTCCACCGCTGCGGCGCGGAAGGTGTCACCGGCGGCGAGCATGACCTTCTTGCCTTCGAGTTGCAGCTTCTTGGCCAGCTTGCCGATGGTGGTGGTCTTGCCGGCGCCGTTGACGCCCACCACCAGAATCACATAGGGCTTGGTCTGCGCGTCGATCTTCAGGGGTTGCTCGACCGGGCGCAGCAGCGCGGCGAGTTCTTCCTGCAGCGACTTGTACAGCGCATCGGCGTCGGCCAACTGCTTGCGGGCGACCTTCTGGGTGAGGTTCTGCACGATCAGCGAAGTGGCTTCGACACCGACGTCGGCGGTCAGCAGGCGTGTCTCGATCTCATCGAGCAGGTCGTCGTCGATGACCTTCTTGCCGAGGAACAGGCTGGCCATGCCTTCGCCGATGCTGGCGCTGGTCTTGGACAGGCCCTGCTTGAGCCGGGCGAAAAAACCGACCTTGGCCTGCTCGGTGGCCGCGACCGCTGCAGCGACCGGCTCCGGCTCGGCTACGGGCACGGGCACGGGCTCGACTGGGGCAGGCACGCTCACGGGCGCCGGCTCCACCACCACGGGCGCAACCACGACCAACTCGGGTTCGACGGACTGGGGCTGAACCACCGGCTCGGCGATCGGCTCGGCAATGGCAGCAGGACGCGCGGGGATGACCGGCGGCGCGCTCGGTTCCAGATCGGGCACCAGCGCCACCGGCTCTTCGGCAACCGGCAGTACCAGATTGCTCACCGGGGCCTCGGCGACTGGCGCCACCACCACGGGCGTTGGGCTGACGGCCTGGACAGGCGCCTCGCTCGGCGCCAGCGGCCGCTCGTCGGCGACCGGTTCGCTGACCTCAACCGGCGCAGGCTCGGCCGCTGTGGCGGGCGTTACCGGTTCGGCAGCCGGTTGCTCGGGTACTGGCGGCGGCTCGGCGACAGGTTGCTGCGGCTTCTTGCGAAACCAGCCGAACAGGCCTTTCTTTTCACCGGCCTCGGCCGGCGCTTTCTTGTCGTCGTTGGAACCAAACATGGAAGACGGCTATCTCAGGGTGGCGATGCACCATCATTGGGCATCGGGAATGCTTTATACGCAGAACAGACTCTCATGCAGGCGGCTGGTTCACGCGCAACGTTTTGTCTTGGTGTCCTGTGGGCCAGAACGGCGACAGGCATGGTCGCCAGGCAACCGGATCAGTATCCTAGCACCTCCTGGCCTGCCGACGCTAAGTCCCGCAGGCCGCCGTACAGGTTATCCATCGTATGAATGCTCTCGCCCGCCGCGCCGCTGGCCTGTTGCTCGGCACGCTCTGCCTGCCCCTGGCGGCACTGGCCGCCGATACGCAACCCACCCACGAATTCATCCTCGACAACGGCCTGAAGGTCGTGGTGCGCGAAGATCACCGCGCCCCCGTCGTGGTTTCGCAGATCTGGTACAAAGTCGGCTCCAGCTACGAGACGCCGGGCCAGACCGGCCTGTCCCACGCCCTGGAGCACATGATGTTCAAGGGCAGCGCCAAGATCGGCCCCGGTGAAGCCTCGCGCATCCTGCGCGACTTGGGCGCCGAGGAAAACGCCTTCACCAGCGACGACTACACCGCCTATTACCAGGTGCTGGCCCGCGACCGCCTGCCGGTGGCCCTGGAACTGGAGGCCGATCGCCTGGCCAGCTTGCGCCTGCCGGCCGACGAGTTCAGCCGCGAAATCGAAGTGATCAAGGAAGAGCGCCGGCTGCGCACCGACGACCAGCCCAACGCCAAGGCCTTCGAGCTGTTCCGCGCCATGGCCTTCCCCGCCAGCGGCTATCACACCCCTACCATCGGCTGGATGGCCGACCTGGAGCGGATGAAAGTCGAGGAACTGCGGCACTGGTACGAATCCTGGTACGCGCCGAACAATGCCACCCTGGTGGTGGTCGGCGATGTCACCGCCGATGAGGTCAAGGGCCTGGCCAACAAGTACTTCGCGGCCATCCCCAAGCGCAGCGTGCCACCGGCCAAGCTGCCGCTGGAGCTCGCCGAGCCCGGTCAGCGCCAGCTCACCCTGCATGTGCGTACCCAATTGCCCAGCCTGATCTACGGCTTTAACGTGCCGGGCCTGGCCACCGCCAAGGACACCCGCAGCGCCCAAGCCCTGCGGCTGATCTCGGCCCTGCTCGACGGCGGCTACAGCGCGCGCATGCCGGCACGCCTGGAACGCGGCCAGGAACTGGTGGCCGGTGCCTCCAGCAGCTACAACGCCTTCACCCGTGGTGACAGCCTGTTCCTGATCTCGGCAACGCCGAACGTACAGAAGCACAAGACGCTCGCCGATGTGGAAAAGGGCGTCTGGCAGTTGCTCGACGAACTCAAACGCACTCCGCCGACCGCCGAAGAGCTCGAGCGCGTGCGCGCCCAGGTCATCGCCGGACTGGTCTATGACCGCGACTCGATCAGCAGCCAGGCCACCACCATTGGTCAACTGGAAACCGTGGGTCTGTCGTGGAAGCTGATCGACAGCGAACTGGACGACCTCAAGCGCGTCACCCCGCAGGACATCCAGGAAGCCGCACGCACCTACTTCACCCGCGAACGCCTGAGCGTTGCCCATGTTCTGCCCGAGGAGTCCGCCCATGACTGATCGTCGCGCCCCCCGCGCTCTGCGTCCCGGCCGTGGTGCGTTCGCCTCGGCGCTCACCCTGGCGTTGTTGCTCGTCGGCCCCGCGCAGGCCGACGAGGCCACCGGCACCATCGACCGCTCCAGCGCGCGCCCGGCCAATACCCTGCAGTCGCTGGCCGAGCTCGACGGCAAGGCGCCCAGCCGGCGTCAACTGAACATCCAGCACTGGACCACGGCCGAAGGCGCCCGCGTGCTGTTCGTCGAGGCCCGCGAACTGCCGATGTTCGACCTGCGCGTGACCTTCGCTGCCGGCAGCAGCCAGGACGGCCCGGTGCCGGGCCTGGCCACCCTGACCAACGCCATGCTCAACGAGGGCGTGGCCGGCAAGGACGTCACTGCCATCGCCCAGGGCTTCGAAGGCCTGGGCGCCGACTTCGGCAACGGCTCCTATCGCGACATGGCCGTGGCTTCGCTGCGCAGCCTCAGCGCCGCCGACAAACGCGAACCGGCGCTCAAGCTGTTCGCCGACGTGGTCGGCAAGCCCAGCTTCCCGCAGGACGCTCTCAAGCGCATCAAGAACCAGTTGCTGGCAGGCTTCGAGTACGACAAGCAGAACCCCGGCAAGCTGGCTGGCCAGACGCTGTTCGCCAACCTCTATGGCAGCCATCCTTATGCCCACCCCAGCGATGGCACCGCGCAGAGCATCCCCGGCATCACCCAGGCGCAGTTGCGCGCGTTCCACGCCAAGGCCTATGCAGCCGGCAACGCGGTGATCGCGCTGGTGGGCGACCTCAGCCGCAGCGACGCCGAAGCCATCGCCGCCCAGGTGTCCGCCGCCCTGCCAAAGGGCCCGGCACTGGCCAGTCCCGCCGAGCCGACCGAACCCAAGCCCGGCGCCACCCACATCGACTTCCCGTCCAAGCAGACCCACCTGATGCTCGCCGAACTGGGCATCACCCGCCAGGACCCGGACTGGCCTGCGCTGTCGCTGGGCAACCAGATCCTCGGCGGCGGCGCCTTCGGCACCCGGCTGATGAGCGAAGTGCGCGAGAAACGCGGCCTCACCTATGGCGTGTACTCCACCTTCACCCCGATGCAGGTGCGCGGACCGTTCATGATCAACCTGCAGACCCGTGCCGAACTCAGCGAAGGCACCCTGCAACTGGTGCGTGACATCCTGGCCGACTACCTGAAGAACGGCCCGACCCAGCAGGAACTGGACGACGCCAAGCGCGAGCTGGCCGGCAGCTTCCCGCTGTCCAACGCCAGCAACGCGAGCATCGTCGGGCAACTCGGCGCCATTGGCTTCTACAATCTGCCGTTGACCTGGCTCGAAGACTTCATGCAGCAGTCCCAGGCGCTGACGGTCGAGCAAGTCAAGGCGGCGTTGAACAAGCATCTGGCGGCGGACAAGCTGGTGATCGTCACCGCCGGCCCGAGCGTGCCGCAAAAGCCCCTGCCGCCACCGACAGACACACCGTCCGAGCAGCCACTCGGCGTACCGGAGCACTGATGGCCAGACCTTCCTCCCCCGCCCAGCCCCACAGCAAAGGGGCTGGCCAGTTGCGCATCATCGCGGGCGAATGGCGCAGCCGTCGCCTGGCCGTGCCCGAAGGCGAAGGCCTGCGTCCGACGCCTGATCGCGTGCGCGAAACCCTGTTCAACTGGCTGGCGCCCTACATCGAAGGCGCCCATGTGCTCGATGCCTTCACCGGCAGCGGCGCGCTGGTGCTCGAGGCGCTGTCGCGCGGCGCGGCCGATGCGGTGGCGCTGGACAGCAATCCGGCAGCCATCGCCAACCTCAAGCACAACCTGGAGTTGCTGCGCTGCCCGCGCGGGCAGATCCTGCAAACCGACGCCTTGCGCTACCTCGGCGGGCAGGCCAAGCAACCCTTCGACCTGGTGTTCCTCGACCCGCCCTTTCACAAAGACCTGCTGGCCGAGGTGTGCAATCTGCTGGAAAGCCAGCAGTGGCTGCGCGACCAGGCGTGGATCTACACCGAGAGCGAGGCCGCGCCGTCGAGCCTGCCGATGCCGGGCAACTGGCGCTTGCACCGGGAAAAGAAAACCGGCCAGGTGCATTACGCCTTGTGGCAGCGCGGCGAAGTGCGCCAGGACAGCCAGACATAGGTAATACCTGCCGATACCTGCCGTGATCGAAGCTGCTCCGCTCGTGACCTCACTCGGAGCAGCGCCCCCATGCAAGCATCCCCCCTCGCACTCGAAGACCTGATCACCGCGCCCCACTCGCCTCAACAGCACTTCACCTTGCCCAACGGCCTCGCTGTCCACTTCCAGCAAGATCGACGCAGCCCCTTGGTGTGCGTGCACCTCTACTACCATGTGGGCTCCAGTCACGAGGCGCCGGGCCATACCAACCTGTCCCATGTACTGGAGCACATGATTTTCGAGGGCAGCGAAAAACTCGCCACCGGTCAGTACCTGCGCGTCATCGAGTGGCTGGGCGGTAGCAACAACGCCCAGACCCTGCAAGACGCCACCGTCTACACTATGGTCCTGCCAGCCTCGCGACTGGAAGTGGCGCTGGAGATCCTGGCAGATACCATGATCAATGCCCGCCTGAGTGAACGGGCCTTCGAGAAAGCCCGGACCGCCGTGCGTGACGAGCGTCGCCTGAAAATCGACAACCGTCCTGTGCAACAGGCCATAGAGCGCCACCATGCCCTGGCCCACGGCACCAGCCCCTATGGCACCCCCCACTATGGTCAAGCACGGGATCTGGAGGACATGAGCCTGAGCGCGATACGGACCTGGTACCGGAATCGTTACGCGCCGAACAACGCCACGCTGGTGGTGGTCGGAGACGTCGAGGCCGACGCTCTTCAGCGTCTGGTGGAACGGCATTTTGCCGCTCACGAGGCCGTACCGCTGCCGCCTCCGGAAGTCCCTCGTCACGCAACGCCCCTGCACGCGCGCAGTCAGTCGGTGACCCTGCCCGGCCTGCGCGATGGCTTGCTCATGGCCTTCAATGTTCCGAGCCTGGCAACCTGCGATGAACCGCGCAGCGTGCATGCGTTGAGAATCGTCGCCGAACTGCTGGGCAGAGGCGCTTCGTCGCTGCTGCATAGCCAACTGGTGCGCGGACAGCACGTGATGACCGCCATCGACCCTTCGTACGACTATCAGGTGCGTGGCGACACCTTGCTCAACTTTGCCGGTTACGTCGCCCCCGGGCATAGCCCGGCCGCCGCCGAGCAAGCTGTGTGGGACGTAATCGATGGGCTTCGGACAGCGCCTGTGAGCGCCCAGCACATCGAGAACGCCAAATTCCACTTGCTGGCACAGCATGCAGCCGCCCAGGCCAGCCTCACCGGCCAGGCCGATGCCATCGGCTGGAGCGTGATCGGCGGCACCGCGCCCGCCCTGCGCCAACAACACCTGCGCACATTGGCCTCGATCACCGAGCAAGACATCCAGCACGCTATCGACACTTACCTGACTCGCGAGCGATCGACCGTCACCCACCTGTGCGCCGTCACGCCGGTCATCGATCAACACCCGGTGCTGACCTGCGCCGATCTGTCGCCCGGCATCGCCGCCGTGGACATGTCCGCGCTGATGTCGGCGCAGGGTCTGCCGGAGATCGCGTTGGACGGCACGCAACGACCGCTGCAGCAGTGGCACACGGCGCAGGGCAGCAAGGTGTGCTTCGTCGCCAGCGCGGGCGCGCCGATGTTCGATCTGCAACTGCGCTTCAAGGCCGGCGCGTGTCATGACGGCGATACCCCGGGCCTGGCGGCACTGACGCTGTACATGCTCGACCAAGGCGGCGGGCAATGGGATGCCGCGCAGATCGCCGAGCGATTCAAGGCCCTGGGGGCCACCTTCAGCCGCAACGTCACCCCTGACGACGCCATCCTGCGCCTGCGTTGCCCGGCCCACGCAGGGCTGCGCAGCGACGCCCTGGCGCTGCTGACGGCCGTGTGCGCACGCCCGAGCTTCGAGCCCACGGCCCTCGAACGGATGCGCACGCGCGTGCTCAACTATGTGCGCCGCCGCGAAGCCAAAGCGCAAAACCGGCTCAACGTCGAAACGCTGCGCCTGCTGTATGCCGCGCACCCCTACACCCAAGATCACCACGGCACCGTCGCCAGTCTCGCCACCCTCGATCGCCAGCAGATCCTCGCCTTCCACCAGCGCGCCTACAGCGCTGCGAACCTGGAGATCACCCTGGTCGCAGACCTGCCGCACGAACAGGCGCAAGCCTTGCTGGCCTCACTGAGCCAAGCGTTCACGGCAACCGAACAACCCCTCCCGACCGTGGCCAAGGCGCAGGCCATCGGCCAGCCGGGCACGCTGCGTATCGAAGAGCCCGGCAACGAGACGACGACGGACAACGTCACGCTCAAGCTCGCCTTCGCGGTGGATACGCTGCCGAACGATCCACACTACTCGGCGCTGCTGATGGCCAACCAGATAGTCGGGGGCAGCTTCCAGTCGCGGCTGGTCAGCGAACTGCGCGAGCGCCGCGCGCTGACCTACGCGATCCATAGCCGTCTGCACCACTATCGCGCGGCGAGCGTGTTGATCGTGTCGTGGGACATCCAGCCTCAGTACCTCGACGCCTCGCTGGAACTGGTCCGGCTGGTGCTGCGTTGTTTCATCGAGCAAGGCCCGAATCCGGTCGAGCTGGACATGGCGCGCAGCCAACTGCTCGGCAAGCAGTTGCGCACCTTCGCCGACGACGAGGAACTGGCCACCCTGCTCGCCGAGATCAACGCCCAAGGGCTGCCGGCCGACCATTGCAGCGGTTATTCAGCGCGCCTGGCCCAGGTCAGCGCGGCGCAGGTTCAGGCGGCAGCCCGGCAGGCCTTCGACCCAAACCGCTGCGTGGTGGTCAGCGTCGGTCCGAACGTGGCGCAGAAACCATTGCCGGCGCTCGTCGGCGCCGACCACTAGGCGCGGTACAGGCGCGCTGTTTCATGGCACTCTAGACAGGCCCATCACGAGTTGCCCAGCATGCCCAGTCCCACCGCCCTCTTTCGTCCGGCCCGCGGCCTGTCGAATCCGCACCTGCAAACGCTTTGGGGACCGCTGTGGCGCAAACTGCCTGCGCTGCGGCGCGCCCGAGAGCGGTTGTGGCTGGAGGATGGCGACTTTCTCGACCTGGACTGGTACGGCCCTGACCAGACCGAGACGCCGCTGGTGCTGGTGCTGCACGGCCTGACCGGCTCGTCCGACTCGCCCTACGTGAAGGGCCTGCAACAGGCACTTGAGGCGCAAGGCTGGGCCAGCGTCGCGCTGAACTGGCGGGGCTGCTCGGGCGAACCGAATCGGCTTGCGCGCAGCTACCATTCCGGCGCCAGCGAAGACCTCGGCGAAACCGTCCGCCACCTGCGCGCCCGACGTCCGCTGGCGCCGCTGTACGCCGTGGGCTATTCGCTGGGCGGCAATGTGCTGCTCAAGTACCTGGGTGAAACCGGCGCGGCCAGCGCACTTCAGGGCGCAGTGGCGGTTTCGGTACCGTTCCGCCTGGACCAGTGCGCCGACCGCATCGGCCTGGGCTTTTCGAAGATCTATCAGGCGCATTTCATGCGCGAGATGCTGAGCTACGTGCAGGTCAAGCAGCGCCATTTCCAGGCGCAGGGGCACGTTGAAGCGCTGGCGGCCCTTGAGGGCCTGGGGCCGCTGCGCAACCTGCGCACCTTCTGGGATTTCGATGGCCGGGTAACGGCGCCCCTGCACGGTTTCAGCGACGCGCACGACTATTATCGCCGCGCCTCCAGCCGCTACTACCTGGGCGAGAACCGCACCCCGACCCTGATCATCCAGTCCCAGGACGATCCCTTCGTGTTCGATCACAGCCTGCCGACACCAGAGGAATTGGCGCCGCAGACCGAATTCGAACTGCATCGGCACGGCGGCCATGTGGGTTTCGTCGAAGGCAGCCTACGCGCTCCGGGCTACTACCTGGAACGGCGCATTCCGCAGTGGTTGGGCGGCTTGGGTTAGGCAGGACTACGCTCAGTCGCCCACCTCGATGGCGTGGTCGGCGTCATTGATCCACTCGCTCCAAGAGCCGGCGTACAGCCGACCCAGCGGATAGCCCGCTAGCGCCAGGGCGAACAGGTTGTGGCAAGCCGTGACGCCCGAACCGCAATACGCCACCAACTGTTGCGGTGCGCGGCCCACGAGCGTCTGGTCGAAGCGCTGGCGCAATTGCTCGGGAGGCAGGAAGCGTCCGTCAGCACTTAGGTTGTCGGTGAACGCAGCGCACTGTGCGCCAGGGATGTGTCCGGCCACCGGGTCGATCGGCTCGACTTCGCCGCGAAAGCGCGGCAGCGCCCGCGCATCGATCAAGGTCAAATCAGGCGCGTCCAGGCGCTTGGCCAACTGCTCGGCATCGATCAGCAGCGCAAGGTCCGGCTCACCGGCGAAACTGCCCTCGCGCTGCGGCGGCGGGTCCAGGCTCAGCGGCAAATGCGCGGCATGCCAGGCTTTGAGCCCACCGTCGAGGAGGAACACTGCGTCACGTTTGCCCAGCCAAGCCAGCAGCCACCAGGCGCGGGCGGCATAGGCGCCGGGACCATCGTCGTAGAGCACCACCTGGCTGTCGTTGTCCACGCCCCAGGCGCGTAGGCGCTCGACCAGCCGCTGCGGATCAGGCAGTGGATGTCGGCCACTGCGACCCTTGATCACAGGTCCGCTGAGGTCGCGCTCCAGGTCGGCGAAATGCGCCCCTTCGATATGCCCCTCGGCATAGCTGCGCTGGCCGTAGTCAGGGTCTTCGAGGGCGAAACGGCAGTCGAGAATCACCAGTCCTGGCGAACCCAGGCGCTCGGCCAATTGCGGCGGGGTGATCAGTTGCGCAAGCGGCATGACAGTCTCCTATCGATGGCACGAACGGCCCGGCAGTCATGCGCCAGGGCCTGATTGAAGCGGCTATGGACCTGATCGCATGGCAGCCAGCGACAGGTTCACGGACCGAGGCGTAGGGAGTATAAGCTGGCCAGATGCCCACTTTGCACGGAGCTGCCGTGAGTTCGTCCAATCCCCCGCCCGTTGAATCATCCGACCTCGCCCTGCAACGCTTGTTCGACGCTCAGCGCCGCGCGTTTGCCGCCCACCCGATGCCACCCGCCGATCAGCGTAGGCAATGGCTGAGGCACCTGCGCGAAACCCTGCTGGCTAATCGCGAGCGTTTGATCGACGCCATCGACGCCGACTTCGGTGGACGCAGCGCCGATGAAACCCTGTTCGCTGAACTGCTGCCTACCGTGCACGGGCTGCGGCATGCCGAACGCCGCGTGCGACGGTGGATGAAACCCCAGCGGCGCAAGGTGGGCCTGGCGTTTCAACCGGCCCGCGCCCACGTGCTGTGGCAGCCGTTGGGCGTGGTCGGCATCATCGTTCCCTGGAATTACCCGCT
Source organism: Pseudomonas boreofloridensis (assembly GCF_030580795.1). Taxonomy (NCBI): domain Bacteria; kingdom Pseudomonadati; phylum Pseudomonadota; class Gammaproteobacteria; order Pseudomonadales; family Pseudomonadaceae; genus Pseudomonas; species Pseudomonas boreofloridensis. The sequence goes on from NZ_JAUQOQ010000014.1 coordinate 85,432, forward strand.
GTTCCTGAGCATCGGTCCGCTTACCGATGCGCTGGCGGCGGGCAACCGCGCCATGCTCCAGCTCAGCGAGGCCACGCCGCAGACCGCTGCGCTGCTCAAGCACCTGCTCGAACAGGTGTTCCCGAGCGACCTGGTCAGCGTGGTGCTGGGTGAGGTCGATGTCGCCCAGGCCTTCGCCCGGTTGCCGTTCGATCACCTGTTGTTCACCGGCGCCACGGCCATCGGCCGCCAGGTCATGCAGGCCGCAGCGGCCAACCTCACGCCAGTGACCCTGGAGCTGGGCGGCAAGTCGCCCGCCATTGTCGCGCCCGACGTGCCGTTGGCCATGGCCGCCGAACGCATCGCCTTCGGCAAGACGCTCAATGCCGGGCAGACCTGCGTGGCCCCGGACTACGTGCTGGTCCCACGCCAGCAGCTGGACGCGTTTGCCCAGGCCTATCGGGCGGCCGTGACCCGGCTGTACCCGCACATCGCCGACAACCCCGACTACAGCGCCATCATCAACCCGCGCCAGTTGCAGCGCCTCGAACACCTGCTGCAGGACGCCCGCGACAAAGGCGCCCAGGTGCTCGACCTGTATCCGCAGGAAGGGCGCCAGGGCCGGCGACTGCCACCGCACCTGCTGCTGCAGGTGAGCGATGACATGCAGGTGATGCAACAGGAGATCTTCGGTCCGCTGCTGCCGCTGGTGCCCTACGACGATCTGGACGACGCCCTGGCCTATATCGCCCAGCGCCCTCGCCCACTGGCCCTGTACTATTTCGGCTACGATCGCCGCCAACAGGCTCGCGTGCTGGCGCACAGCCACTCCGGTGGCGTCTGCCTGAACGACACCCTGCTCCATGTCGCCCAGGATGACTTGCCGTTCGGCGGGATCGGCCCCTCCGGGATGGGCCATTACCATGGTCAGGCGGGTTTCCAGACCTTCAGCAAGGCCAAGGCCGTGCTGGTCAAGCAGCGCGTGAACCTGGCCAGGCTGATCTACCCGCCCTACGGCACGGCGCTGCAGCGCTTGGTGCAGCGCCTGTTCATCCGCTGATGGCAGCGCGGGCATGACAGCCAATAGACGCACTGTCTATAGTGCCATCAGCCGGTCACATGACTTGGCCCGGCAGCAGTCGCTGCGCTACCATCCGACTCCCCAACGCACTCCAGCCAGGATGACGCGATGAACCGAGTGTTGTACCCGGGTACTTTCGACCCCATCACCAAAGGCCATGGCGACCTGGTCGAGCGCGCGTCCCGCCTGTTCGACCAAGTGGTCATCGCGGTGGCCGCCAGCCCCAAGAAGAATCCGCTGTTCCCGCTGGAACAACGGGTGGCGCTGGCTCGTGAGGTCACCAAGCACCTGCCCAATGTCGAGGTCATCGGCTTCTCCACCCTGCTGGCGCAATTCGCCAAGGAGCAGGGCGCCAATGTGTTTCTGCGCGGGCTGCGTGCGGTGTCCGATTTCGAATACGAATTCCAGTTGGCGAACATGAATCGCCAATTGGCGCCGGACGTGGAGAGCCTGTTCCTCACACCGTCGGAGCGCTATTCGTTCATTTCCTCGACCCTGGTGCGGGAGATCGCCGCGCTGGGCGGCGATATCAGCAAGTTCGTCCACCCCTGCGTGGCCGACGCACTGACCGAACGCTTCAAGAAGTAGTCATGCCCGCCTGAACCTGACGTGGGCGCGCCACCGCGCCTGCGTGCACTGCGCGCAGTAATGCGGCACAATTGCGCGCATTGCCTTGATACATGCCTGGGCGGCAAGCCCTGGCCGGAGTCCCAATGTCCCTGATCATCACCGACGATTGCATCAATTGCGACGTCTGCGAACCCGAGTGCCCGAACGCCGCCATCTCCCAGGGCGAGGAGATCTACGTGATCGATCCGAACCTGTGCACCCAGTGCGTGGGCCATTACGACGAGCCGCAGTGCCAGCAGGTCTGCCCGGTCGACTGCATCCCCCTGGATGACGCGCACCCGGAAACCGAAGACGAGCTGATGGCCAAGTACCGCCGGATCACCGGCAAGGCCTGATGACCGTGCTCGGCGCGATTCGCCAGGCGCTGCTCGGCGCCGCCCTGGCGCTGCTGGCCAGCGCCGCGCTCGCCGACGGCCCAGGTCGGGCCGCCATCGCCAGCCCACACGCCGACGCCACGGCCGCCGCGCGACAGGTGCTGGCGCAGGGCGGCAACGCCTTCGACGCCGCCATCGCCATCAGCGCCGCACTGGCCGTGGTCGAGCCATACGGTTCGGGGCTGGGCGGCGGCGGGTTCTTCCTGCTGCGCCAACAGGGCGAGCCAACGCGCTACGCCTTCCTCGATGCCCGCGAACGCGCGCCAGGGGCGGCGTCGCCGGACATGTACCTGGAAAATGGCAAGGTCCGTGCGGGGCTGTCCGTCAATGGCCCCTTGGCCGCCGCCATTCCCGGCTTGCCCCAAGCCCTCGCCGACCTCGCCGCCACCCACGGCAAACTCCCGCTCAAAGACAGCCTGGCCCCGGCCATCCGCCTGGCCAACCAAGGCTTTACCGTCGACCGCATCTACCGCGACCGCGCCAGCATGCGCCTTGACGCGCTGCGCGCCGACGCCGAAAGCACCCGCCTGTTCTTGCGCGACCAGCAGGTGCCCGCTCTCGGCACCCGTATCCGCCAGCCCGAACTCGCTGCCACCCTGCAGGCGCTGGCCGACCACGGCCGCGATGGCTTCTATGGCGGAGCGGTCGCGCGGCGACTGGTGGCAGGCGTTCGCCAGGCCGGAGGGCTGTGGACGCTCGACGACCTCGCTGATTACCGCACGGCCTGGCGCCAGCCGCTGCGCTATGCCTTGGCCGATCAGCGCGAACTGATCAGCAGCCCGCCGCCGTCGGCGGGTGGCGTGGCGCTGGCGCAAAGCCTGGCGATGCTCCAGCGCCTGCCCTGGCAGAGCGCCGGGCCGGTGCAACGCAGCCACTACGTGGTCGAGGTGCTGCGCCGCGCCTATCGCGACCGGGGTCTGCTGGGCGATCCAGACTACGTCGCCAACCCCATCGACCGCCTGCTGGCGCGTTCGTACCTGACCTCGCTGGCCGACAGCATCGATGTGCACCAAGCGACCCCCAGCAGTGCGCTGCCGCCGGCACCGGCCTGGCGCGAAGGCGACCACACCACTCACTTCACCGTGATCGATGCCGCTGGCAATGCCGTGTCGGCCACGCTGTCGGTCAACCTGCCGTTCGGCGCCGCCTTCACCGTGCCCGGCAGCGGCGTGGTGCTGAACAACGAGATGGACGATTTCGCCGCCGACCCCAGCGGCAGCAACAGCTACGGGCTGGCCGGCAGCCAGGCCAATGCCGTGGCCGCGGGCAAGCGTCCATTGTCGAGCATGACCCCCAGCTTCCTGGAAAGTCCGTCACAGCTCGCCAGTTTCGGCACACCGGGCGGCAGCCGGATTCCGAGCATGGTGCTGCTGTCGATGCTGAGTTTCCTGGAAGGACGACCGGTGAGCGACTGGCCCGCCACGCCCCGCTACCACCATCAGTACCTGCCGGATGTGATCGAGCACGAGCCCGATACCTTCGACGACGCGCAAAAAGCCGCGCTGCGGGCGCGTGGTTACACGCTCAAGGATCTGCAGCGCAGCTACGGCAACCAGCAGGTGGTGTATTGGAACAAGCGCGCGGGCACGCTGGAAGCGGCCAGCGATCCACGCGGGGAAGGTCAGGCCACGGTGCTGGAGGCTGCCCGGGAGTGAGCGGCGCTCAGCGCTGGCAGCGTGGGCAGAACACGCTGGCGCGCTGGCCGAGCTTGACCTCGCGCAGTTCGCTGCCGCACACCTTGCAAGCCTCGCCACCCCGCCCGTAGGCATACAGCTCCTGCTGGAAATAGCCGGGCTGGCCGTCGCCGCCGATGAAATCACGCAACGTGGTGCCGCCGCGCTCGATGGCGGCGGCGAGCACCCGCTTGATCTCGATCGCCAGCTTCAGATAACGCGCCCGGCTGATGCCGCCAGCAGAGCGGCGCGGGTCGATACCCGCAGCGAACAGCGCTTCGGTGGCGTAGATGTTGCCCACGCCGACCACTACGGCGTTGTCCATGATGAACGGCTTGACCGCCATCGACCGCCCGCGCGACAGCTGGAACAGCCGCTCACCGTCGAACAGCTCGGTCAGCGGCTCCGGCCCCAGGCGCGCCAGCAGTTCGTGGCCGAGCGGGTCATGGCTCCAGAGCATGGCGCCGAAGCGACGCGGGTCCGTGTAGCGCAGCATCAGCCCGGATTCCAGCTCGATGTCCACGTGTTCGTGCTTGGCCGCCGGCAAGCCCTGCTCGACCAGGCGCAGGTTGCCAGACATGCCCAAGTGACTGATCAGCGTACCGACCTCGGCGTTGATCAGCAGGTACTTGGCCCGCCGCTCGACGCTGAGAATGCGTTGGCCCGAGAGGCGCACATCCAGGTCTTCAGGGATCGGCCAGCGCAAGCGGCGATCACGCACCACCACCCGGCTGACCCGCTGTCCTTCAAGGTACGGCGCGATACCGCGTCGGGTTGTTTCGACTTCCGGCAACTCAGGCATGGATCAACGGCCACTCAGTTCGCGAATGTTCTGCTTGAGGCTGTCGAAGTCGTATTCCGACAGCCCGATGTAATCGAGTACCAGCGGGCCGACCGCGTTCCATTCGTGATCTTCGCTCTGGTTGCCCAGCACCCGGTAGGACGCGCAGATGTGCTCGGCCATCTTCAGCACCGCCAGCAGGTTCTTCAATTGAGTCTGGCCATTGCGCGACGTGTCGTCGCGGAAGATCGACAGCGCGTTGTGATGATTGGCGATGGCGCCGCTGATGTGCTCGGGCAGGCGCCACGACTTGGCCGTGAAGTAGCCCACCACCGAGTGGTTGGTGTTGAGGGCGCGGTTTTCGGTGTCGACCACGCGGTTGTCCGCGCTGGCATTGGCGTAGGCGTCTTCCAGCACGTCCATGTAGTTGGGGAAACGCTTGAGCATCAGCGGCACGCCGCAGTCATGGAACAGGCCGAGCGTGTAGGCCTCGTCCACCGCCTGGATGCCGGTGCGCTTGGCCAGGGTCAGGCAGGTCATGGCCACGTCCTGGGCGGTATCCCAGAACCGGTTGAGGGTGACGATGGTCTCGTCGCTCATCTCACCCTTGATCGACTGGGCGTTGATCAAGTTGATGATCGAGCGGCTGCCCAGCAGGTTCACCGCGCGCTGGATCGAACCGATCTTGTTGGCCAGGCCGAAATGCGGCGAGTTCACCAACTTGAGCAACGCGCCGGACAGACCGGGGTCTTGGGCGATGAGCTTGGCGATGGTTTCCAGGTCCGGGTCGGGCATGTACTGCTCGAACTGCAGGTCCACCATGATCTGCGGCTGGGGCGGAATGGTGATGCCCTGCAAGGCTTGCTGGATCTGTTCGGCGGTAAGTTCCTGGGACATGGCTGCGCACTCGGGGATAAGGGGGAATTCTAACCCTGTACGCCGGCAGGGCACCAACCACTGAATCGTTCGCCGGGAACTTTACTTTAGGGCCGGCGGCCTCCTTTCTCACACCTATCGAAGAAATGGAGTAACAACTCATGACCGCACAACTCAACGGCAAGCGCGTGGCCTTTCTGGTGACCGACGGCTTCGAGCAAGTCGAGCTGACCGGCCCGCGCGATGCGCTGCTCCAGGCCGGCGCCCAAGTGGATGTGCTCGGCGAGGAGACCGGCAGCGTGCGCGGCTGGAACCACGACAAGCCGGCCGATGCCTTCCAGGTCGATGCCACGTTCGATGACGCCCAGGACACGACCTACGACGCCATCGTACTGCCAGGCGGCGTGCAGAACTCCGACACCATCCGTCTGATTTCGGGCGCGCAGAAACTGGTGAAAAGCCACGCCGCAGCGGGCAAACCCCTGGCGGTGATCTGCCACGGCGGCTGGTTGCTGATTTCCTGCGACTTGGTCAAAGGCAAGCGCATGACCAGCTTCAAGACCTTGCAGGACGACATTCGCAATGCAGGCGGTCAGTGGGTGGATGAAGAGGTGGTGGTGGACGGCAACCTGATCAGCAGCCGCCAGCCTGACGATATCCCGGCATTCAACGCGCAATTGATCAAAGCGCTGAGCTGAGCCTCTCGCGGCCTGAACCGCAGCCACGGCGAGGTCGCTTTGCGCCTCGTCGCGCTGCGCTGCGAATCCAGCCAGCGACACGCTATACTCCCGCTCTTTTTTCCGGAGCGACGTCATGTCCCTGCCCAGCCTTCGTCTCAAAGCCAATGCCGACCGCCGTTTGCGCGCCGGTCACCTGTGGGTCTACAGCAACGAGATCGACGTGGCTGCGACCCCGCTGCAGGGCCTGAAGGCCGGGCAGCAGGCGATCCTCGAAGCGGCCAACGGCAAGCCGCTGGGCGTGGTCGCCGTCAGCCCGAACAACCTCATCTGCGCGCGCCTTCTGTCGCGCGACAGCAAGCTGGCGCTGGACAAGTCGCTGCTGGTGCACCGTTTGAACGTGGCCTTGTCGCTGCGCGAACGGCTCTTCGAGCAGCCCTGCTATCGCCTGGTCTACGGCGATTCCGACTTGCTGCCTGGGCTGGTGGTCGATCGCTTCTACGACATTCTGGTGGTGCAACTGGCCTCGGCCACCATGGAAGCGCACAAGGACGAAGTGATCGCCGCGCTGGTGCAGGTGCTCAAGCCCAGCGGCATCCTGTTCAAGAACGACTCCGCCGCGCGCGACGCCGAAGGCCTCGCGCGCTATGTCGAGACGGTCTACGGCGACGTGCCGGATTGGGTCGCCCTGGAAGAGAACGGTGTGAAGTTCGAAGCCCCGGTGCGTGAAGGCCAGAAGACCGGCTGGTTCTACGACCACCGCATGAACCGTGCGCGCCTGGCGCCCTACGTCAAAGGCAAGCGCGTGCTCGACCTGTTCAGCTACATCGGTGGCTGGGGCGTGCAGGCCGGTGCTTTCGGCGCCAGTGAAGTGTTCTGCGTCGATGCCTCGGGCTTCGCCCTGGATGGCGTCGAGCGCAACGCCGCGCTGAACGGCATCGCCGACAAGCTGACCTGCATCGAAGGCGATGTGTTCGAAGCGCTGCGCGAACTCAAGGCCGCCGAAGAGCGCTTCGACGTGATCATCGCCGACCCACCCGCCTTCATCAAACGCAAGAAGGACCTGAAGAACGGCGAAGCGGCCTACCGTCGCCTCAACGAACAGGCCATGCGCATGCTGAACAAGGACGGCATCCTGGTCAGCGCCTCGTGCTCGATGCACCTGCCCGAGGACGATCTGCACAACATCCTGCTGACCAGCGCCCGCCACCTGGACCGCAACCTGCAACTGCTCGAGCGTGGCGGTCAGGGCCCGGACCATCCGGTGCACCCGGCCATCGCCGAAACGCGCTACATCAAGAGCATCACCTGCCGGTTGCTGCCTAATAGCTGACCACGGTTCGGCGCGGTTTGAAAAAGCCCGGTATTGGATAGCCAATGCCGGGCTTTTTTACGCGTTAGATAACCTACGAAGCAACAGCGGAAAGCTCCTACGAGTTGTTGAGAATTTTCAGCCGATATAGAAGCTTGCCTCTCTAGATATTTTTTCTACCCTAAGAAATGTCGCAATGATGCCGTAAACCTCCCATACCCGGTGCGATGAAAAGCTACAGCATCTTGATTCGCGACCCTCGCTTCTTGGCCTACTCGATCCTTTCTGCTTTTGCATTCGCCTGCCATTTTTCCTTCATCGTCGTATCACCGTTACTGCTCATGAACCGCTTGGGACTTTCCGAGTACGCCTTTTCGATGGTTTTTCTTGGCTATGGATGTGCCTACCTGGCCGGCGGCATCATCGCCAGTGCGATCAATGGGCGGATATCCACACACACTCAGATTCGCGTCGGCCTTGGGCTCATCGGTCTGGCAGGTGGGGTGCTGGTCGTCTGGCTCACATGGACCGCGTTGTCCATCACGGCGCTCTTGGTGCCCATGATCGTCTGCACGGCAGGCACCACGATCGTAAGGCCCGCGGCCACCTGCGCAGCACTGGAACGTCATCCTGAACGCGCAGGCGCCGCAGCGGCGCTCGGTAATACGCTGCTGTTCGCGATTGGGGGCGCGGCGAGCGGGCTGATCGCGATGATGCAAGCCAGCCTACCGATGAGCCTGGGCTTGGGTTTCATCGGCGTGAGCCTGTGCGGCGCGGTGGTGCTCGAAAGGCTGTCGTCCGTTGCAGCCGAGCCCACTGCAACACGCCCTTGAGCAGCAGGAGCAGCGAGCCCGAGAAGACCAACGTCCGACCCGACGCACGCGCCCGGCTGAGGACGAGCGCCCAGGTCTGCATACCCCCTGTCACTACGTCTGCGCCAGCCTCACAACTCCAGCACCACCGAAGCGATACCGAAGTAGATCAACACGCCCACTGCGTCGGCGATCGATGTCACCAACGGGCCGCTGGCGGTGGCCGGGTCCAGCTTGAAGCGGCTGAGCAGGAACGGCAGGCTCATGCCGATGAGGCTGCCGATCAGCACGATCACCAGCATGCTGCTGGCCACGATCACGGCAATCTCCGGCCCACCGCGCAATATGCCGAGCGATGCCACGGCCACGGCCATGGTGCCGCCCAAGGCCAGTGCCACGCCGCACTCGCGGGCCAGCATTCGCATCCAGTCGCGCATCACCACTTCGCCCGTGGCCAGGCCGCGCACCATCAAGGTCGCGGACTGGGCACCGGCATTACCGCCGCTGTCCACCAGCAGGGGCAGGAAGAACACCAAAGCGATGTGCGCGGCGATGGTGTCTTCGAACGCTGCGATACCGGCCCCGGAAAACAGATTGCCGAACACCAGCACCACCAGCCAGAGCACGCGCTTGCGGTACATCAGGCCGATGGTGGCGTCCTTGAGGTTGCCGATGTGGTTGGTGATCGACGCGCCTTTATGAAAGTCCTCGGTGGCCTCTTCCACCATCACGTCCAGTGCCTCGTCGCAGGTGACGATGCCCACCAGGCGCCCGAGTTCGTCGAGCACCGGCACGGCCAGCAGGTCGTGCTCGCGGATCAGCCGCGCGACTTCCTCCTGGCGTGTGGCGGTGCTGACGCAGAGCACCTTGCGCACCATGATGGCGTCTATCGGCTGGTCGGGCGCCGCCAGGATCAGCTCGCGCAGCGACAGGGTGCCAAGCAGGTTCCGCGCGGCATCCACCACGTAGGACTGATAGATGGTTTCAGCATCTGCTGCCTCGCGGCGCAACATGTCGATGGCCTGACTGGCCGTAAGCCCGCTATCGAGGTGCGTGTACTGGCTGATCATCAGCGCGCCCGCTGTACCGGTCTCATAGGTGTCGGCCTGCAGAAACCGGTCCCGCTGCGCCTGGGCGGCCTGGCGCAATTCGAGCGGATTGGATGGGGTGTAGTGCATGGGAGATTCTCCAGGCGCCGTGACAGGCGCCTGCTGACCTCAGCCACGCGGGCTCAAGCCTTCGCAAGCCCTGGCGACGGCGCGCTCAGTGCCAGAATGCAAGTTCGCGATGAACTGAAACTGGGAAGGTCCATTGAGGTAATAGCTCGTGAAGCCGCACATGCGGCGCGGGGATGATAGGGAGCGTAGCGAGGGAAGAACACCGCCCAACTCGCGTTTGGGACAAGTCCTACAACTACCGCAGCGAGTCGTGAAAGCCACCGTCCAGACACATCGCCATTTCCTCACCGCCCCAGCGGTGTAGAATCGGCCTATTCATCGCCAGACATCCCCAGGCGGGTTTATGAGCTCTGGCCAGGCACGCGGCGATCCCGCGCAGTCCCGGCCCCATCCGTGCAGCGGCAACCGGTCTGCGGCGCCAAGGACAAGCGAAGCTCACTCCCCTTACCAGTGACCTGATCAAGCCGCCAGGAGTGCGTCATGCCTGATTACCGTTCCAAGACCTCCACCCACGGCCGCAACATGGCCGGTGCCCGCGCGCTGTGGCGTGCCACCGGCATGAAGGACGATGACTTCAAGAAGCCGATCATCGCCATCGCCAACTCCTTCACCCAGTTCGTCCCGGGTCATGTGCACCTGAAGGACCTGGGCCAGTTGGTCGCTCGAGAAATCGAACGCGCCGGTGGCGTCGCCAAGGAATTCAACACCATCGCCGTGGACGACGGCATCGCCATGGGCCATGACGGCATGCTGTACTCGCTGCCCAGCCGCGAGATCATCGCCGACGCCGTCGAGTACATGGTCAACGCCCACTGCGCCGACGCCATCGTCTGCATCTCCAACTGCGACAAGATCACCCCCGGCATGCTGATGGCCGCCCTGCGCCTGAACATCCCGGTGATCTTCGTCTCCGGTGGGCCGATGGAAGCCGGCAAGACCAAGCTGGCCAGCCACGGCCTGGACCTGGTCGATGCCATGGTCATCGCCGCCGATTCCTCGGCCTCCGACGAAAAAGTCGCCGAGTACGAGCGCAGCGCCTGCCCGACCTGTGGTTCGTGCTCCGGCATGTTCACCGCCAACTCGATGAACTGCCTGACCGAAGCCTTGGGCCTGGCCTTGCCGGGCAACGGTTCGACCCTCGCCACTCACGCCGACCGCGAGCAGTTGTTCCTCACTGCCGGACGCACCATCGTCGAGCTGTGCAAGCGCTACTACGGCGAGAACGACGAGTCGGTGCTGCCGCGCAACATCGCCAACTTCAAGGCGTTCGAGAACGCCATGATGCTCGACATCGCCATGGGCGGCTCGACCAACACCATCCTGCACCTGCTGGCCGCAGCCCAGGAAGCCGAGGTGGCCTTCGACCTGCGCGACATCGATCGCCTGTCACGCACGGTACCGCAGCTGTGCAAGGTGGCGCCGAACATCCAGAAGTACCACATGGAAGACGTGCACCGCGCCGGTGGCATCTTCAGCATCCTCGGCTCGCTGGCCCGTGGCGGGCTGTTGCACACGGACCTGCCGACCGTGCACAGCCGCAGCATGGAAGAAGCCATCGCCAAGTGGGACATCACCCAGACCGATGACGCCGCCGTGCACACCTTCTTCAAGGCAGGCCCAGCCGGCATCCCGACCCAGACCGCCTTCAGCCAGTCGACTCGCTGGGACACGCTCGATGACGACCGCGAGAACGGTTGCATCCGCAGCGTCGAGCACGCCTACTCGCAGGAAGGCGGCCTGGCCGTGCTGTACGGCAATATCGCCCTGGACGGCTGCGTCGTGAAAACCGCCGGTGTGGACGAGTCGATCCACGTGTTCGAGGGCACCGCCAAGATCTTCGAAAGCCAGGACAGCGCCGTGCGCGGCATCCTCGCCGACGAAGTGAAGGCCGGCGACATCGTGATCATCCGTTACGAAGGTCCGAAAGGCGGTCCGGGCATGCAGGAAATGCTCTACCCCACCTCGTACCTGAAGTCCAAGGGCCTGGGCAAAGCCTGCGCCTTGCTCACCGACGGCCGTTTCTCCGGCGGCACCTCGGGTCTGTCCATCGGCCATGCCTCGCCGGAAGCGGCGTCGGGCGGCGCGATTGGTCTGGTGAAGGATGGCGACAAGGTGCTGATCGACATTCCCAACCGCTCGATCAACCTGTTGGTCAGCGACGAGGAGCTGGCGGCGCGCCGTGCCGATCAGGACAAGAAAGGCTGGAAGCCCGCCGAAGCGCGACCACGCAAGGTGACCACCGCCCTGAAGGCTTACGCCCTGCTGGCGACCAGCGCTGACAAAGGCGCGGTACGCAACAAAGCCATGCTCGACGGCCTCTGAAGGTTGCGAGCCTGACCGAACCGGCGCCCACAGCGCCGGTTTTTTTTGCGCCCGCAGTTTGCATTACAGCGGCAGGCTGGTGGTCGACTTGATCTCGGACAGCGCCACGATCGAATTCACTTCCTGGATCCCCGGCACGTTCGACAGCTTCTCGAAGAAGAAGCGCTCGTAAGCCTCGATATCGGCCGTGACGATCCGCAGCAGGAAGTCCACCGAGCCCATCAGCACGTAGCACTCCAGCACTTCGGGAAATCCACGGATCGCCTCGGTGAACTCGGTGAAGTTGGAGCGTCCATGGGCGTTGAGCTTGACCTCCGCGAAAATCTGCGTGTTCAGACCCACTTTACGGCGATCGAGCAGGGTGACCTGAGCGCGAATGACCCCTTCGTCTTTCAACCGCTGTATCCGTCGCCAGCAGGGGGACTGGGAAAGCCCCACGCGCTCGGCAATCTGCGCGCTGGACAAGGACGCATCTTCTTGGAGCAATTCGAGAATGCGCCGGTCATAGGCATCCAGTTCGCCGTGCATGATTGATCCTTTTATTTACGGTTATGAGACTTGATCTAGTCTCAGGCTCAGTTCAACCGAGGAATAATAACGAAGAAATGCCTGTTTCGACCTGGGAGAATGCTCTGCATCCAATGGGAGACCTTCATGAATGCACTCGAACGCCAAGAGACCCCCGCGCGCAGCGATGCCTGGGCGGCCAGTGTCCACCTTACCGAGGTGCGTTATCGCCTGGATATCGAGGCCGAACCCGACAGTTTGTGTCGAGTGCTGAACCTGTTCGCTCTGCAATTTCTCACGCCACACAGTGTGCAGGTCTGTCAGCACGATGACGTGCTGCACGTGGAAATCGGTATCGCCGGACTGAGCTGGCACCGTGCCGGTGTGATCGCACAGAAAATGCGCAACCTGGTGTGCGTGGGCGAAGTACTGCTGGAAAACGTACCCAGGCTGTCGGAAGTCGTCGTTGGCTGAGGCGCGTCGATGCCGCTGCGACCGCGCAAGATCCGGAAACCCATTTTTACCGGACCGTATTTCAACCCCGGCTAAGCTTGCCCAGGCCTTCAGCAGCCCGGCAAGGATGCCGCCATGCACAGCTCACACGATCACAGCCTCGACCTCAATCGCCTACTCGAAGCGCTGCTGGCCGAGCAGCGCTTGGACCCTGCCGATACGCTTCGCGTGCTCGAGCACACCAGTCACCCGCCGAGCCATCCCCTGGAGATTCTCGCCAGCCTGTCCCTGAAAGACCGCCTGCGGCCCGGCCATACACTGGATCTGGATACCCTCTGCCAATGGCTGGCAGACAAGACCGGCCTGCCCTATGTACGCCTTGACCCGCTGACCATCGACCTGGCCGGGGTGGCGGACCTGATCTCCCCGGCCTTCGCTCGCCGTCATGGCATCCTCGCCGTGGACAGGGACGACACCGCGGTCACCGTGGCCAGTACCCAGCCCTATCAGCGCGAATGGGAGGCCGACCTGGGACGCAGCCTTGGCCAGCCGATCCGTCGCGTACTGGCCAATCCGGCGCAACTGCGCCAACTCACGGACACCTACCAGCACCTGGCGCACTCGGTACAAGGCGCCCAACAGCAGCGCGCCAGCCTGGGCGCACTGGAACACCTGCTGGAACAGAGTGGCAGAACGACGGCCAACAACGCCGACGACGCGCACATCGTGCACATCGCCGACTGGCTCCTGCAGTACGCCGTCGAGCAGCGCGCCAGCGATATCCACCTGGAGCCACGTGGCGATCAGGGCCAACTGCGCTATCGCATCGACGGTTTGCTGCACACGGTGTACGTGTTTCCAGCCAGCGTGACCTTGGCACTGGTCAGCCGCCTGAAGCATCTGGGGCGAATGGACGTGGCCGAGAAACGCCGCCCTCAGGATGGTCGTTTGAAAAGCCGTCTGCCCGACGCCAGCGAAATCGAATTGCGCCTGTCCACCCTGCCGACTCCCTTCGGCGAAAAGCTGGTGTTGCGCATTTTCGATCCGGAACAGTTGCATGAAGACTTCGAGCGCCTGGGGCTGGAAGGCAGCTTGCTCGAGCAGTGGCAAACGCTGCTGGCCCGGCGCCAGGGCATTGTCCTGCTGACCGGCCCCACCGGCTCCGGCAAGACCAGCACGCTCTATGCCAGCCTCAAGTACCTCGCTACACCCGAGATCAACCTGTGCACCATCGAAGATCCCATCGAACGGCTGGAGCCCGGCCTGAACCAATTGCAGGTCCAGCCGGCGCTCGACTTGAGCTTCGCCAATGGAGTGCGAGCGTTGCTGCGCCAGGACCCTGACATCATCATGATCGGCGAAATCCGTGACCGGGAAACGGCGCAGGTCGCGGTGCAAGCCGCCTTGACCGGTCACCTGGTACTTTCCACCCTGCACACCAACGACGCCTGCAGCGCTATCACCCGCTTGCAGGAACTGGGCGTTGCCGACTACCTGATCAAAGCCACGCTGATCGCGGTCATGGCCCAGCGTCTGGTCCGGACCTTTTGCGTGGCTTGCCACGGCAGGTCAGGGGAGAACGATGCGTCGTGTAGGACCTGTCGCGGAACTGGCTACAAGGGGCGCACTGGGCTGTTCGAACTGCTGGTGCTCTGCGAAGCTCTGCGAGCGCGAATCGGCGCCCGGATGGACCTGGCGAGCCTGCGACAGCAAGCTTTTGCCAGGGGTATGCGGGACTTGCGCCGATGCGGCGAAGACAAGGTTGCACAGGGGCTGACCAGCCTGCAGGAGGTTCTGCGGGTATGCCCCTGAGCACCGCCCCTATCTTGCGCGCAAAGGAACTTGCCTCAGGCAAAGCGATCGAATCCGGCACCTGTGCGCCCTAACCTTCCGAGGTATTCAACATGCGTCTCAAATCCGCCATTGCGGCCGCTGTCATGCTGTCTCTGCCCGTGGGCTCCGCCCTGGCATCCTGGCGCGACATCATCTCTTCCGGCGCGACCACCGCCTCCACGTACCTGACCTTCAAGGACCACAAGCTGGTCGCGGCGGCACAGGATGACGCTGGCAGCTTCGTCGCCAGCGACGGCGCGATCCGCGGTCCTTACCTGGAAGCCGCGATGCGTCAGGTACGGGCTGAGAACCCCGATGTACAAGCCACCGACATGGACTTGGCCAACGCCATCCTGGCCAGCAACCTCGACGCGAAGTAGTCACCTCGCGTGCAGTGCGGGGCAGCCTGATGGCCGCCCCGGTCACTCATTCCCCGATTGCCGCCTGGTAACCTGCAGCATCCAGCAGCTTGTCCAGTTCGGCCGCATTGTTCGGCTTGAGCTTGAAGATCCAAGCCTCGTAAGGTGCTTCGTTGAGCTGCTCCGGGCTGTCGGCCAGTGCTTCGTTGACGGCGATGACTTCACCGCCGACCGGTGCATAGATATCCGACGCGGCCTTGACCGATTCGACCACACCTGCGGCATCACCCGCCGCGAACACCTTGCCGACTTCGGCCAGTTCGACGAAGACCACATCGCCCAGAGCTTCCTGGGCATGGTCGCTGATGCCCACGGTGACGCTACCGTCAGCCTCCAGGCGAGCCCACTCGTGACTTTCAGCGAAACGCAGGTCGGCGGGGATATTGCTCATGTGTCGTTTTCCTCGATTGGCTCAGCGGCGTACCGCCGGTAATGGTTCAGATCAGAATCTTGCCGTGGCGCACGAAGGTGGGTTTGACCACGCGCACCGGATACCACTTGCCGCGAATCTCCACCTCGGCACGCTCACCCGTGGCCATGGGTACACGCGCCAAGGCGATGGACTTGATCAGCGTAGGGGAGAAACTACCACTGGTAATCTCTCCTTCGCCAATCCCGGCGACGCGAACGGTCTGATGAGCGCGCAGGACACCGCGTTCTTCCAATACCAGGCCGACCAATTTCTCTTCAACCCCACGCTCGATTTCCGCGAGCAGACCGCCGCGCCCGATGAAATCGCGCTCCGCCGGCTCCCAGGCGATGCTCCAGCCCAGGTTGGACGTGAGCGGCGTATGGCGTTCGTCGATATCCTGGCCGTACAGGTTCATACCGGCTTCCAGACGCAAGGTATCGCGCGCGCCGAGGCCGCTGGGCGCGATGCCGGCGCCGACCAGATCGTAGAAAAAGGTGGCCGCCTGATCGGCCGGCAGGATGATTTCCAGACCGTCCTCCCCGGTATAGCCAGTGCGGGCGATGAACCAGTCCCCGTCGGTCACCCCCTCGAACGGCTGTAGCGTGCGGATCAGCACCGCCCGCGCGGCACTCAGCAGCGCTGCGACCTTCTCGCGCGCCTGCGGGCCCTGGATGGCCAGAATGGCCAGATCCGTGCGCGGGACCAGGTTTACGGCATGGCCTGCGCAGCAGGCATTCAACCAGGCCAGCACCTTTTCGCGGGTGGCGGCATTGGCCACCAGTCGGTAGCCCGCCTCGGTTCGGTAGGCGATGAGGTCATCGATGACCCCGCCCTGCTCGTTGAGCAACGGGCTGTAGAGCGCCTTGCCGGTGCGGTCGAGGCGGATCACATCGTTGGCCAGCAGACGGCGCAGCCAGGGCATGGCATCTGCACCGTCAAGGTCGATCACACTCATGTGGGAAACATCGAAAACGCCGCAATCGCGGCGCACCTGATGATGTTCTTCGACCTGCGAGCCGTAATGCAGGGGCATGTCCCAACCACCGAAGTCGACCGTCTTGGCGCCAAGCGCCAGGTGCAGGTCGTACAGGGGCGTGCGCTGTCCCATGGGTTTCTCCTTCCGGGCGTGGCGAGGCAGAGGCGGTCGGCGCTGTTCGATCAGCGCGGGCTATTGCAGGACCGGCCTCGGCGAATGCCGCGCATTGTAGCGGCAAGGGCCAGGGCTGACACCCTCAGCACGCTTGCCCAGGGCCGCGCGCCGAGCGGCGAATCAGCAGGATGACCGGCAGCAGCCCGA
This sequence comes from Pseudomonas boreofloridensis, assembly GCF_030580795.1. NCBI lineage: Bacteria > Pseudomonadati > Pseudomonadota > Gammaproteobacteria > Pseudomonadales > Pseudomonadaceae > Pseudomonas > Pseudomonas boreofloridensis. The sequence goes on from NZ_JAUQOQ010000014.1 coordinate 102,048, forward strand.
CCAGCACCAGGGTCAGGGCCGGCAGCGAGGCGCGCGCCCACTCCCCTTCGCTGGTCATCTCGAAGACGCGCACGGCCAGGGTGTCCCAGCCGAACGGACGCATGAGCAAGGTCGCCGGCATTTCCTTCAGCACATCGACGAAGACCAGCAATGCAGCGCTCAACACGCCCGGCACCAGCAACGGCAGATACACCCTGAAAAACAATCGCGGCCCGGCCACGCCCAGGCTGCGCGAAGCCTCCGGCAGCGAGGGCCTGACCCGCGCCAGGCTGCTCTCCAGCGGCCCATAGGCTACGGCGATGAACCGCACCAGATACGCCAGCAATAGGGCGGATACGCTCCCCAATAGCAATGGCTTGGCCGCGCCACCGAGCCAACTGGACAGCGGGATCACCACGTGGTTATCCAAGTAGCTGAAGGCCAACATGATCGACACCGCCAGCACCGATCCCGGCAAGGCATAGCCCAGATTGGCCAGCCCGACGCCGGCGCGGATCGAGGCACTGGGCGCCTGGCGTCGGGCGAAGGCCAGCACCAGCGCCACGCACACGGTGATCAGCGCCGCCATGCCACCGAGAGAGAGGGTATGCAGGATCAACCCGGCATAGCGCTCATCCAGGTCATGGCGGCCACGCTGCCAGAACCACGCCAGCAGTTGCAGCAGCGGAATCACGAACGCGCAGGCGAAGACCAGCAGGCACCAGCCACTGGCGGCCAGGGCCTTGAGTCCACGCAGGTGATACAGGGCCTGGCCACGCGCACGCTCGTTGGCGCTGCGCGTCGCGCCACGGACGCGGCGCTCGCCGTACAGCACCAGCATGACCGCCAACAGCAGCAGGCTGGCCAACTGCGCGGCGCTGGACAGGCTGAAGAAGCCGTACCAAGTCTTGTAGATGGCCGTGGTGAAGGTATCGAAGTTGAACACCGCCACCGCGCCGAAATCGGCCAGGGTTTCCATCAGTGCCAGGGCGACCCCGGCGCCGATGGCTGGCCGCGCCATGGGCAACGCCACCCGCCAGAAGGCCTGCAGCGGTGAGAGGCCCAGTATCCGCGCCGCCTCCATCAGCCCCCGGCCCTGGGCCAGAAACGCACTGCGAGCCAGCAGGTAGACGTAGGGATAGAACACCAGCACCAGCACCACGATCACACCGCCGGTGGAGCGCACACGGGGCAGGCGCAGAGGACCGAACAGTTCACGCAACGCGCTTTGCACGGGACCGGCGAAATCCAGCAGGCCGACGAAGACGAACGCCAGCACGTAGGCCGGAATGGCGAAGGGCAGCATCAGCGCCCAGTCCAGCCAGCGCCTGCCGGGGAATTCGCAGAGGCTGGTGAGCCACGCCAGGCTGACGCCGAGCAGGGTGACGCCCAGGCCGACGCCCACCACCAGCGTCAAGGTATTGCCCAGCAGACGACTCATCTGGGTGTCGAGCAGGTGCGACCAGATCTGAACATCGATCGACTGCCAGGACAGCACCAGCACGCTCAGGGGCAGCAGCACCAGGGCAGCGATGAGCGAGACCGGAACATACCAGCGGCGTTGGGGAGTGTGGGGCAAAGTGGATGAGTCCAGTGGCTGGGGTGGTTGCGTTGCGGCGATCGCGGGGTGAACCCGCGATCAGGTTCATGACTCAGTTCCAGCCAGCCCGGTCCATCAAGCGAATGGCTTGGGCCTGACGCTTGCCAGCCACCTCCACCGGCAGGCTGTCAGCCTTGAAGCTGCCCCAGGCCGCGACCTCGTCCGACGGCTTGACCTTGGGATTGGCCGGAAACTCCTGGTTGATGTCGGCGAACAGCTTCTGCGCCTGCTCACCGGTCATCCACTCCACCAGCTTCTTCGCCGCCTCGGGGTGAGGCGCGTGCTGGGTCAGGCCGATGCCCGACAGGTTAACGTGCACGCCACGGTCGCCCTGGTTAGGCCAGAAGATCTTCACCGGCAGGTTCGGATCGATCTTGTGCAGGCGGCCGTAATAGTACGTATTGACCACGCCGACATCGCACTGACCGGCCGCCACGGCTTGAATCACGGCGTTGTCGTCGGAGAACACATCGGTGGACAAGTTGTTGACCCAGCCTTTGACCAGCTTCTCGGTCTCGGCCTCGCCATGCGCCTCGATCAGCGTGGCGGTGAGCGACTGGTTGTAGACCTTCTTCGCCGTGCGCAGGCACAGACGGCCTTCCCACTGCTTGTCGGCCAGGGCTTCGTAGGTGCTCAGTTCAGCGGGCTTGACCCGGTCACTGGCGTAGACGATAGTCCGCGCCCGCAGGCTCAGGCCCGTCCAGTCATGGGAAGCGGCGCGGTACTGGGGCGGAATGTTGCGGTCGATGATGTCCGACTTGATCGGCTGCAGGATGCCCATCTGCTCGGCCTGCCACAAGTTGCCGGCATCGACGGTGAGCAGCAGGTCGGCCACGCCGTTCTGGCCCTCGGCCTTGATGCGCTGCATCAACGGCGCTTCCTTGTCGGTGATGAACTTGATCTTCACCCCTGTTTCGGCGGTGTAGGCGTCGAACACTGGCTTGATCAACTCGTCGATGCGCGAGGAATACACCACCACTTCGTCGTCCGCCGCCTGGGCAGTGCCAGCGAACAGGGTCAGCGCCAGGGCGGCGAACAGAGGCTTGCGGGGCGACATGGCGAGGGCTCCAGGGGTAAGTGAGGCGCAAAGGGTAGTGAATCTCATTTGCCTACTCACCCACTGAGCCGTTACCAGATGTTGCAAAGGAACGGCTGACCCTCAGGCTTTTGCCAGCGCCGGCAGATCGCCGCTCAAGCCCAGCGCCTGACGCACGAACAGCGCCTTGGCCTCGGGCAAGTCCTGCACCACTTTCAGCCCCGTGTTGCGCAGCCAGCGCAGCGGCAGCGGATTGGCCTGGAACAGGCGCTCGAAGCCCTCCATGGCCGCCATCAACGCCAGGTTGTGCGGCATGCGTCGGCGCTCGTAGCGGCTCAACACCTTGACGTCCGCCAGGCACTCGCCACGCTCGCTGGCACGCATCAGTTCCTCGGCCAGCACGGCAGCGTCGAGCAACCCCAGGTTGACCCCCTGACCCGCCAGTGGGTGGATGGTATGGGCGGCATCGCCAATCAGCACCAGGCCTTCGTCCACATAGCGCTTGGCATGGCGCTGACGCAGCGGCACGCACAGGCGCGGATCGGCATGCTCGACCTCGCCCAGGCGCCCCTCGAAGGCGCGCTCCAGCGCCCGGCAGAATGCCGCGTCGTCCAGCGCCATGGCCTGCTCGGCCTGCTCCGGCGTGGTGGACCAGACGATCGAGCACCAGTGTTGCCCGCCATCGCGCGCCAGCGGCAGGAACGCCAGCGGCCCCTCGTCTGTGAAGCGCTGCCAGGCCGTGGCCTGGTGCGGCGCACTGCAACGCACGCTGGTGACGATGGCGTGATGCAGGTAATCCCATTCGCGGGTGGCGCAACCGGCCAGGCGACGCACCGCCGAGTGGGCGCCGTCGGCCGCCACCACCAACGGTGCGCGCACGCGTCGACCGTCGGCCAGGGTGACCAGCCACTCGTCACCGGAGCGACGCAGCTGTTCCAGACGGGCATTGGGCACGAGGCCGACATCGCTGTCGTGCAGGCGCTCGAGCAGGCCGTCCTGGACCACGCGGTTCTCGACGATGTGGCCCAGCACCTGGGCATGCACGCTGGCCGCCGAGAAGTGGATCTGCCCGGTGCCGCTGCCGTCCCACACCTGCATGTCCGAATATGGACACACGCGTCGCCCGGCGATGCCTTCCCAGGCGCCGAGGCGCTCAAGGATGCGCTGGCTAGCGGCCGACAGGGCACTGACCCGCGGCTCGAAGGGCGCCGCCGCCTCGAACGGCTTGACCGACAGAGGCCCGCCATCGACCAGCAGCACCTGCAGCCCGCTGTGGCGCAAGGCGAGCGCCAGGGCGCTGCCGACCATACCGGCTCCGACAATCAACAGATCCGCGCGCATGTCCATGCCTTACGCCTGCCTCGCTTGCGGCTTGAGCCGCACATATAGGGTTTTGTCGACGCGGGCCACCAGCTCGCCAGCGCCGTCACGGATGTCCACCTGCAGACGCGGCAGGCATTTCTTGCCACTGGCCGTCTGCTGACGGATGTCGTCCAGCAGGGCATCGTCGATGTGCAGTTCGGCGAACACCGGACCTTTGCCCGGTGCGATGAAGTCGATGCTGGCAGCCTTGTCCCAGACGATGTACTCGCTGCCCAGCTGCTCGATCAGCAACAGCATGTAGAAGGGGTCGACCATCGAATACAGGCTGCCGCCGAACTGGGTGCCGACGTAGTTGCGGTTCCAGCGCGTCAGGCTCATGCGCACCTTGACGCTGCGCATGTCCGGGCTGATGCGTTGCACGCGGATGCCGGCGCCCAGGTAGGGCGGGTAGAGATTCAGCAGCCAGCGCAGCAGGCGGGCGCGACGGGCGAGCTTGCGCGCATCGCTCATGCCTGGCCTCGCAGATCGGCGCGAGTGCCCAGGCCCATGGCCTGGCGGGCGAACCAACGTTTCGCCGGGGGCAGCAGGTCCAGGCCCAGCAGGCCGAGGTTGCGACCGCCGGCCAACAGCGGCTGAGCCGTGCCGAACAGGCGTGTGACCTGGTCGGAAAAGCCAATGGTCAAGGCTTGATCGAGGCGCTGACGTTCACGGTAGGCCTGCAACGTGGCGAGGTCGCCCGGCTGTTGCGGACCGGCGAGCAAGGCCTCGGCCAGGGCTTGCACATCGCGCAGCGACAGGTTGAAGCCTTGGCCGGCAATCGGGTGCAGGCTGTGCGCGGCATTGCCCAGCACCACCAGGTGCGGACGCACCTGCTCTTGGGCCTCGACCAGCGCCAGCGGATACAGATGCCGTGCGCCGACCTGGCGCAAGGCTCCCAGGCGATAACCGAAGGCCTCTTGCAACTCGCCGAGGAATGCGCGCTCGTCGAGGTCGGCCAGGCGCCGCGCGTCCATGCCCTGTCGGGTCCAGACCAGCGCGCAGCGATTCTCCGGCAGCGGCAGCAAGGCCATGGGGCCTTGTTCGGTGAAGCGTTCGAAGGCCTGGCCACGATGGGCCTGGCCAGGGGTGATGTTGGCGATCAGCGCACTCTGCTCATAGGGGATGCGCCGCACATGGATACCCAACTGCTCGCGCAGGCCGGAGCGGCCGCCGTCGGCCAGAATCGCCAGGTCGCACTCCACGTGGGTGTCGTCGTCCAGTTGCAGGCGGTAGCCGCCGGCGATCGGCTGCAAGGCCTTGACCTCGGCCGGGCAGCGCCAGCTCACCACTTCGCTGTCCAGGCCCTGCCACAGGCATTGGCCGAGCCAGGCGTTCTCCACCACGTAGCCCAACGCCGGCACGCCCTCCTCCTGGGCATCCAGGCGCGTTGCGCCGAAGCGGCCGCGATCGGACACCTGGATCTGGCGGATCGGCTCGGCACGACGCTCGATACCGTGCCACAGGCCCAGTTGGTCGTAGATCTGCCGCGTGCCGAAGGACAGCGCTGAAGAGCGCGCATCGTAGCTGGGCTGGAAGCTGTCACCGGGGGCGAACGGCTCGATCAGCAGAATGCGCCAACCACGCGCCTTGGCCCCGGCCTGCAAGGCCAGCGCCAGGCTGGCACCGACCAGACCACCGCCGATGATCGCCAGATTGACCCGATTCATGCCACGTCCTTGCGCGCGTCGGCCATCAAGGCCTCGATCTCGGCGACCGTCTTCGGCACGCCTGAGGTGAGGATTTCACAGCCTTTTCTGGTGACCACCACGTCGTCCTCGATTCGAACCCCGATACCACGCCATTTCTTCGCCACGCGCGTGTTGTCCGGGGCGATGTAGATGCCCGGCTCGACGGTCAGCGCCATGCCCGGTTCGAGCACGCGCCACTGACCACCGACCTTGTATTCGCCCACGTCGTGCACGTCCATGCCCAGCCAGTGTCCGGCGCGATGCATGTAGAAGGCGCGGTAGGCCTCGCTGTCGATCAGCGCCTGGACCTCGCCCTGCAGCAGCCCCAGCCTGACCAGCCCTTCGGTGATGACCCGCACCGTCGCCTCGTGGGCGTGATTCCAGTGCTTGCCGGGCGCGATCTCGGCGAAGGCGGCGTGTTGGGACTCCAGCACCAGCTCGTAGATCGCCTTCTGCTCAGGCGAGAAGCGCCCGCTGACCGGGAAGGTGCGGGTGATGTCGCTGGCATAGCAGTCGATTTCGCAGCCCGCGTCGATCAGCACCAGGTCGCCGTCCTTGAGCGGTGCATCGTTCTGCTGGTAATGCAGGATGCAAGCGTTGCGCCCAGCGGCGACGATCGAGCCGTAGGCCGGCATCTTCGCGCCACCCTGACGGAACACGTAGTCCAGTTCGGCCTCCAGGCTGAATTCATGCAGTCCGGCGCGGCAAGCCTGCATGGCCCGCACATGGGCACGCGCGGAAATCGCCGCGGCCTCGCGCATCACCTTCACTTCCGCCGCCGATTTATACAGGCGCATGTCGTGCAGCAGATGATCCAGGGCAACGAATTCATTCGGTGGCTGGGCGCCGAGACGGGCCTTGGAGCGAATCACGTTGATCCAGTCCATCAGCCGTCGGTCGAATTCGGGGTTGCTGCCCATGGCGCTGTAGACCCGCTCGCGCCCCTCGATCAGTCCCGGCAGGATCTCGTCGATGTCGGTGATGGGGAAGGCATCGTCGGCGCCGTAGTCGCGAATCGCCCCTTCCTGACCTGCGCGCAGGCCGTCCCAGAGCTCGCGCTCGGGGTTGCGCTCGCGACAGAACAGCACGTACTCGCCGTGCTCGCGCCCGGGAATCAGGGCGATCACCGCCTCGGGCTCGGGGAAGCCGCTCAGGTACTGGAAATCGCTGTCCTGGCGATAGACGTGCTCGACGTCGCGGTTGCGAATCGCCACCGCTGCCGCTGGCAGGATGGCGATGCTGTTGGGGACCATCTGCGCCATCAGCGCCTTGCGCCGACGGGCGTACTCCGCCTTGGGTATGTGGCTCATGGGCAAACGACCCCCGGAACGATCAATGCAGCGATGGCTTGGGCGCTGGCGCGACGGGTGCGGCCAGCTCCGTGTACAGCAGCAGCGGGGCGACGCGCAGGTACTCCATGACTTCCATGTAGTCGTTCTCGCCGTCCTCGGATTCTTCCAGTGCTTCCTGGACCTGGGAAATGGCCACCAGGTCCTGCAGCACGTCCTTGGCATCGGTGGACAGGTCCTTGCCGCCGGCGTTCAGGCCGAAGCCAGCAATGAAGCCCTGGCACCACTGGCCCAGGGCAGTGGCCCGTTCGGTCAGCGAGGTTTCATCGCCCGGCAGCAGCAGGACGATGGCGACGTCTTCGCCGGTGAGTTCGGCCTTGACCATCTCCTGCAGGCCGATCAGGGCCGCGCGGACGTTGTCTTGCGGCTCGCTCTCCAGCGCAGCGGCGGCGTCGGCCAGCCAGGACTCGGCATCGAAGCCGGCACCGGCGCAGCTGCGGCCGATCAGCAGACCATGCAACTCAGCCGGAGAGACAGGATGACCGTTGCTCGACAGCAACGAGGCGAAGGCGGTGTAAGGCGATTGGGTATTGGGCATGGGCGGCTAGGCGCCAGACGGCGCATATGACTAGAATGAAGGCCTTGTATCCTAGCACCGGCAGGCGCGCCAAGACCATCTGCGCCGCCCGCCCCGGCTCGGGCAGACGCAAGATCGCCAGGCGATCGACGAAGGAGCGGATCGAGTGCAACCCACGCAAGACAATGACCTGCAGGCGCTGATGAGCCGTTTCGAGCTGCTGATTGCACGCGTCGAGCAACTAAAACGGCAAAATGCACTCCTAGTAGCGCAGGAACGGTCCTGGCGCGAAGAGCGCGCCCACCTCATCGAAAAGAACGAGATCGCCCGGCACAAGATCGAGTCGATGATCTTGCGTCTGAAGGCCCTGGAGCAAGACTCATGAGTTCAAGCAATAGCGTCACCGTGCACATCCTGGACAAGGAGTACTCGATCATCTGCCCGCCGGAAGAGCGCAGCAATCTGGTCGGCGCGGCGCGCTACCTGGACGGCAAGATGCGCGAGATCCGCAGCAGCGGCAAGGTGATCGGCGCCGATCGCATCGCGGTCATGGCCGCCCTGAACATCACCCACGAATTGCTGCACCGCCAGGAGCGTCCCGAGGGCGCCAGCGCGGGCACCACCCGCGAGCAGGTGCGTGACCTGCTCGAGCGGGTCGATCAGGCGCTGTCCGACGACCCGGTTAGCAAAAAGGATTAAGATAGGTATACTGGCGCCACTCCCTGGTGGATGCGCCAGTCGGTTATGTCCCTGAGCCGATACGCACAACCACGGGGCTTGCACGTGGGGCCGGTGTGCATGTCCGCTCGACGGAAAGCCTTAAAGCCTCCTGCAATCTCCACCTTGAACTTTCGGGTTCAAGGGCTACACCGATAGCGGTCTTATCGGGGAGCCTGAATATTCGATGCCCGCCCCTTCGGCGGGCATTTTCGCTTAGGCCGCCTGCCACGGCCCGCTTCCGGGATCGCCTGTGCCATGACCGACACCGCGCCGCTCACCCGCCCACAACTGCGTCGCGTGTTGCGCAACGCCCGCCGTGCACTCACCCCAGCTCAGCAGCGCCAGGCCGCCCTGGGCCTGTACCGCCAGTTGGCGCAGCATCCGCTGTTTCGACGTGCCCGGCACATCGCCCTGTATTTGCCCAACGACGGTGAGATCGACCCGCGCCTGTTGCTGCGTGAAGCGCAGCGCCGTGGCAAGCGCACTTACTTGCCGGTCCTGCACGCCTGGCCGCGCACGCGCATGGTGTTCCAGCGCTTCGAACGCGGCGAGCCACTGCGGCGCAACCGTTTCCGTATTGCCGAGCCGGTGATCGAGCGCAAGCGTCAGCGGCCGGTGTGGGCACTGGACCTGATTCTGCTGCCACTGGTGGGCTTCGACGAGGCAGGCGGACGCCTGGGGATGGGCGGAGGCTTCTATGATCGCAGCCTGGCCTATCAAGGCCGGCGCCAACACTGGAAGAAACCGCTGCTGCTGGGTCTGGCCCATGAATGCCAGAAGGTGGAGCGCCTGGCTCAGGCCAGTTGGGATGTACCGTTGCGCGGAACCGTCTCGGACCGCAACTGGTACCTGGCGCCGGCTTGAAGGCCGCGCGCCGCAGCGATCAGCGTGACTGTTGAGGGGTGGACACGGCCGACGTCTGGTACGACGCGTCGAGCTTGCGCTCCCACAAACCCTGCGCATAACCGGTGGTGACCACGCCTAGACCGAAGATGAAGGCCAGGATCCACAGTAGGTCCGGTTTGCGTTTGTTCATGATTGCCCCCTCGGCAAACTGTTCAGGCTCGACGACTTTCTCGGCATCGCCGGAGCCCCTAGCGTTAAAATCGGCGCATTTTCCGCCAACGTGACGCAACACGCAAACGTTGACGCCAACCGGCTGTCGGTTAGATGCAACATCTTATTTCCAAACTTGTCAGGAGCAGCGCCCATGGCCTATTGGCTGATGAAATCCGAACCCGACGAGCTGTCCAGTGCCGATTTGTCGCGCCTGGGCCAGGCGCGCTGGGACGGCGTGCGCAACTATCAGGCACGCAATTTCCTGCGCGCCATGAGCGTCGGCGACGAGTTCTTCTTCTACCACTCCAGTTGCCCGCAGCCCGGCATCGCCGGCATCGCCCGGATCAGCGCATGCGCCTACCCGGACCCCACCGCGCTGGACCCACAGAGCCCCTACTTCGACGCCAAGGCCAGCGCCGACAAGAACCCCTGGAGCGCAGTCGACGTGGAGCCGGTACGCACTTTCGATCAGGTACTGGAATTGGGGCAGCTCAAGCAGCAGACGGCACTCGCCGAACTGCCGTTGGTTCAGAAGGGTAGCCGGCTGTCGGTGATGCCGGTGACGACGGAACAATGGCAGGCGATTTGCGCGCTGGTGCGGTGATTACACGACAGCTAGCCAGCGTCACTGCACGATCAGGTTATTGAACAGCAAGTCTTCGACAATCGGCTTGCCTTCCTCGGCCTGCATCACCTGCTGCACCTGCTTGAGCGCCTCCTGACGCAACGCCTCCTTGGCCTCGACGCTGCTCATGTTGTCCACACCCTGCTGGGTGAACAACGCCACCAGCTGGTTGCGGATCAGCGGCTCATGGTGCTTGACCGCCGCCACAGCGGCATCACCGGTGACGCGCAGGGCCACGTCGGCCTTGAATACCCGCAGCTTGGGCCCGCCATCGAGCGCATAGTTGCCGACGAAGGGCGGGCTCAGGCTGATGTAGGCCACCTTCGGTTCCCCTTCCTTGGCTTCTTCGGCCAGGGCCGCGACCGGCAGCAGCACCGCCAGCACCATCAAGATCCACGCTTTCACGACTTTGCTCCTCGACACAATGGGCGCCAGCTTACCCAGCACCGCGTACAAACCCAAGCCCGGGCTTATGCCGTAATGCTGTCCACTTAAAGAATGCTGGGGCCGCTTCGCGGCCCTTTCGCGGCACAAGGCCGCTCCCACAAAGTCCGCGCAAACCGTGAAACAGGGGGCTGTACGGACCCTGTGGGAGCGGTCTTGCGCCGCGATGGGCTGCGCAGCAGCCCCAATTCCAGCAATACAGATCTTAAGTGAACCGCATTAGGGCTTATGCCGGCCTATCAGAACAGGCCATGCTCGTTGACCCACCCCTTTGCCCTCCTACACTTATCGGCCAACACCCGCAAAGGAATAGCCCGATGAAAGCTGTGTTGTGCAAAACCCTGGGGCCGGCAGGCGACCTGGTGCTCGAAGAGGTCGCCAGCCCGGTGCCCAAGCCCAACGAGCTGCTGCTCGACGTGCACGCCGCCGGGGTCAACTTTCCCGACACGCTGATCATCCAGGGCAAGTATCAGTTTCAGCCACCACTGCCCTTCTCGCCCGGCGGCGAAGCGGCCGGTGTGGTGGCGGCGGTCGGCGAGAAGGCGGGCACCTTCAAGGTCGGCCAACGGGTCATGGCGCTGACCGGCTGGGGCGCCTTCGCCGAACAGGTTGCGGTGCCGCACTACAACGCCTTGCCGATTCCCGACGACATGGACTTCACGACCGCCGCCGCCTTCAGCATGACCTACGGCACCTCCATGCACGCCCTCAGCCAGCGCGGCCAGCTCAAGGCCGGCGAGACCCTGTTGGTGCTTGGCGCCTCGGGTGGTGTGGGCCTGGCGGCCGTGGAGATCGGCAAGGCCCTGGGCGCGCGAGTGATCGCCGCCGCCAGCAGTGCCGAGAAGCTGGCCGTCGCCCAGGCTGCCGGCGCCGACGAACTGATCGACTACAGCCAGGCCAGTCTGAAAGACGAAGTCAAACGCCTGACCGGCGGCCAGGGCGCAGACGTGATCTACGACCCGGTCGGCGGCGAGCTGTTCGACCAGGCGGTACGCAGCCTGGCCTGGAACGGCCGACTGTTGGTGGTGGGTTTCGCCAGCGGCAGCATCCCGCAACTGGCCGCCAACCTGGTACTGCTCAAGGGCGCGGCGGTGCTCGGCGTGTTCTGGGGCGCCTTCGCCCAGCGCCAGCCCCAGGACAACGCCGACAACTTCAGGCGACTGTTCGCCTGGTACAGCGAAGGCAAGCTCAAGCCGCGCGTGTCACAGACCTATCCGCTGGCGCAGGCCGGGCATGCCATCGATTGCCTGGCCCAGCGCCAAGCGGTCGGCAAGTTGGTGGTGATCGCCCGGTGACAGGCTGGGCCGCTCAGCAGGTTCGATCAAAAAAGGAATGACCCTCGCACTTTTTTTCGCTTGTAGAGAAAGTGCATTCCTCGCTTTCATGTCAGGGTCTCTACCACCTTCAGGAACCCCGCGATGCCCGCCCACCATTTCGTCAGCCCCGACAGCATTCGCACGCAGTTCTCCGCAGCCATGTCGCGCCTGTACAAAGAAGAGGTGCCGCTGTACGGCACGCTGCTGGAGCTGGTGAGCGAGGTCAACCAGCAGATCCTGGCCGAACAGCCAGAAGTGGCCCAGGCCCTGCGCTGGACCGGCGAAATCGAGCGTCTGAACCAGGAGCGCCATGGCGCGATCCGCGTCGGCACGGCCGAGGAACTGGCGACCATCGCCCGACTGTTCGCGGTCATGGGCATGCTGCCGGTCGGCTATTACGACCTGAGCCCGGCGGGCGTGCCGGTGCACTCCACCGCCTTCCGCGCGGTGCACGAGCAATCGCTGCACATCAGCCCGTTCCGGGTCTTCACCTCGCTGCTGCGCCTGGAGCTGATCGACGATCTCGGCCTGCGCGAGCTGGCCCGCGACCTCCTGGCCAAACGCAGCATCTTCACCCCGCGCGTACTCGAACTGATCGCCCAGCACGAGCGCGACGGCGGCCTGAGCGCCGCCGATGCCGAGACCTTCGTCGAGCAAGCCCTGCACACGTTCCGCTGGCATCCGCAGGCGACGGTCAGCGCCGAGCAGTACCAGCAGTTGCACCAGCAGCACCGCCTGATCGCCGATGTGGTGGCCTTCAAAGGCCCGCACATCAACCACCTGACGCCGCGCACCTTGGACATCGACGCCATCCAGGCGGGCATGCCGGCCAAAGGCATCGCGCCCAAGGCCGTGGTCGAAGGCCCACCCACTCGACGCCATCCGATCCTGCTGCGCCAGACCAGCTTCAAAGCGCTGCAGGAAACGGTCGCCTTCAGCGATGCCCAAGGCAGTCACACCGCACGCTTCGGCGAGATCGAACAGCGCGGCGCGGCGCTCACGGCCAAGGGCCGCAGGCTCTACGACCGCCTGCTCGACGCCACCCGCGCGGCCCTGGGCGGCGTGCCCGCCGAGGCCAATGCCGAGCGCTATCGAACGCTGCTGGCCAGCCACTTCGCCGAGTTCCCCGATGACCTGGCGCAGATGCGCGAACAGGGCCTGGCCTATTTCCGCTACTTCGCCACCGAAAAAGGCCTGGCCGAACGTACCCGCCAGGATCGCCCTGACACGCTACAAGGTCTGATCGATGCCGGGCACGTGCATTTCGAAGCGCTGGTCTACGAAGACTTCCTGCCGGTCAGCGCCGCCGGGATCTTCCAGTCGAACCTGGGCGACGACGCACAGGCCCACTACGGCAGCAACGCCAACCGCGAGGCCTTCGAGGCCGCGCTGGGCCTTGCGGTGCTGGACGAGTTGGCCCTGTATGCGCAGGCCGAACAGCGTTCGCTGCTGGCCTGCGCCCAGGCCCTGGGCGTTACCCTGGCCTAGCCGCCCTTACCCGGCGACGCGAAAGCGGTCCACTTCCTGGCGCAACTGCTCGGCCAGCCCTTCCAGCTCCCGGGCCGTCGCCGCCAGCTCGTTGGCCACGTCATGCTGCTCACTGTTGGCCTGGGCGATGCTCTGCAGGTTGCGGCTGAGCAGGTTGGCGGTGCTGCTCTGCTCCTGGGTTGCCGTGCTGATCACGGTGAACTGCTCGCCCGCCGCACGGCTCTGCTCGTCGATGCGGGCCAGCGCCTGGGCCACCTTGTCGTTGCGCTCCAGGCCATCCTGCATCAACCGATTACCCTGCTCCAGGGTGCTGATCGCCTGACCCGTCTGCTGCTGGATGCTGGCGATCATCGTGGAAATTTCCTCGGTGGCCTGGCGAGTCCGCGCCGCCAAGCCACGCACCTCATCGGCCACCACGGCGAAGCCGCGGCCTTGCTCGCCAGCGCGCGCCGCTTCGATGGCGGCGTTGAGCGCCAGCAAGTTGGTCTGCTCGGCGATCGCGGTGATCACCCCGACGATGCCGCCGATTTCCTGCGAACGCGCACCCAGGCTGTCCATCACCGTCGCCGTGCCGCCCAGCGCTTCGGCGATCTGCCGCAGCGAGGCGGACGCCTGGTCCATGGCCGAACGCCCGATACGGGTCTGCTGGGCGTTGTCCTGGGCCATGCGCTCGGTGCCCGCCATGTTCTCGGCAATGTTCATCGACGTGGCGCTGAATTCCTCCACGGCACCCGCCATGCTGGTGATCTCGCCGGACTGCTGCTCCATACCCTCGCACGCCCCGGACGACAACCCGGCCAACGACTGCGAGCGGGCGCTGACCTGTTCGGAGGCGCTGCGAATGTGCGTGACCATGGTCGCCAGGGCGTCGGCCATCTGGTTGAAGCTGCGTGCCAACTGACCGATCTCGTCCTCGCTGGTCAGCGTCAGCCGCGCACTGAGGTCGCCTGCGCCCAACGCCTGGGCCTGGGCCTGGCGCACCAGGTCGTCCAGCGGACGCAGCTTGCGCCGCAGCAGCCACAAGGTGGCGAGCACCGCCAGCAGCATGGCCAGCAGACTGCCAATCGCCAGGCGCAGACCGACGCTCCAGGTCACTTCGCGGATTTCCGCCTCGGGCATGCTCGCCACCACGGTCCACGGGCCTTCGGCGAACGGCTGCACCACGCTGAAGAAACGCTGGTCACCGCTGTTCCAGAACTGCGCGTGCGCCCCCAGGCCCTTGATGGCCGTCGCCGCAGCCTGGGTATCGGCCACCCCCGCCGGCGGCACCAGCCACTGACCTTGGTTGTCGAGCAGCGCCAGCGAACCGGTCTGGCCGATGCGGAAGCGCTTGAGGTTGGTGAACTGGGCGTTTTGCGCATCGGTGTAGTCGAAGCCGACGAACAGCACGGCGATCACCCGACCGCTGGTGTCGCTGACCGGCACGTAGCGGGTCATGTAGTTGCGCTCGAACAGCACGGCGCGGCCCACGTACATCTGCCCGGCCAGCAGCCGCGCATAGGCCGGGTGCGCGCGGTCGAGCTGGGTGCCGATGGCGCGGCTGCCGTCCTGCTTCTTGAGGTTGGTGGCGATGCGCACGAAGTCGTCGCCACTGCGCACGAACAGCGTGGCGATACCGGCGGTCATCTGCTGGAATTCATCGACGATGCTCAGGTCGTTGTTGAGCAGGTGATCGCCCAGGTACAGCGCTGGGGTGGCGACACCGGCGACCTGCACGCTCTGGCCGTCCTGAATCCTCAGGCCAGAGGCGAAGCGGCGTTCGAACAGCCCGCTCAGGCGCTGGGTGTTGTCCTTGAGCGAGCCGTGGAAGGTATCGAGCTGATCGGCGAGCAGCCGCGCTTCGCTACCCAAGTGCTGCTGGCGGGTGGCGAGGTTGGCGTCGTCGAGCGAGCGCAGGGCGAACAGGGTACTGCCGGTGATCACCAACGCCAGCACGATGGCGAGGGCGATACCGAGTTGCGAGGCGATCCGGGCACGGGGTCGAGGCATGGCGAAGCTCCTGGCAAGGGGCCGGGATCGTCCTGATCACGCTGACCACCCGCTTTTATTATCGACGGGAACGGGCGTCCTCTTCCGGGACGCTGGTGCCAGTAGATCGGCGTCGTCGATGAATACTTGAGTGTCGGACGCGGGAATACGCAAACGTTTTGCGTCGGACTTTTTCGGTGACTTGCGGCGAATAGCGTGCAGCGATTCACCGGTCAAGCCGGCGCCTTCACTGCGAAGGCGCTGCTTTCCAGCCACCGCCCAACGCCAGGAACACGCCGACCTGCCCCATCGCTACCTGACTGTTGGCTGCGGCCAACTGGCCACGCACATCGGTGTACGCGCGGGTGGCCTGCAAATCGGCCAGGAACGACTCGCGCCCGGCTTGGTAACGGCGGTGAGTCTGCTCGGCGGCGTCCCTGGCCGAGCGTTCAGCATCGGCCAGCGCGTCGCGCCGTTCGAGCAAGGCGCTGTATTGCGCCAGCCGCGTCTGGGTTTCGCGCAGAGCGTCGAGCACCACACCGTCGAAGTGCGCCAGCGCGGCCTGGGTCGACGCCTCGGCCTCGCGGATGCGCGCACGCGTGCCGTTGGTGGGCAGCGTCCAACTGATCTGCGGGCCGAAGCCCCAGCGATTGGTGGAAGGCTCGCCCAGGTTGTCGATGATGCCGAGGGTGCCGATCTGCGCGCCGAAGCTGATGTTCGGGTACAACGCGCCGGTCGCCACACCGATGTTCGCCGTGGCTGCTGCCAACTGTCGCTCGGCCTGGCGCACGTCGGGCCGACGCTTGAGCAGTGCGGCGCCGTCGCCCACCGGAATCAGTTGCGCCAGGTGAGGCAGTTCGGCGCACTCGGCGGTGCCAGCGGGCAACTGGCCGACCGGCACGGCCAGCAGTGCCGCCAGGGTATACAGGCCCGCTTCGCGCTCGGCCTGGAAGCGCGGCAACTCGGCGCGCAACGATTTGAATTGGGTCTGCGAACGGGTGACCAGGGTCTCGTCGCCGCGCCCGGCATCGCGCAGACGCTGGTTGAGTTGCACGCCCTGCTGTTGCAGGTCCAGCGATTGCCGGGCGATGTGGTATTCCTCATTGGCCGAGCACACCTGGGTGTAGGCCTTGACCACGTCGGCCACTACCGTGATGCGCGCGGTGTCGGCGGCGGCCTGGACGGCATCGGCATTGGCCTTGGCCGCCTCGGTGCCACGCTTGAGCGTGCCCCACAGGTCGAACTGGTACGAGGCGCTGATGATCGCTTCGCCGATATTGGCCACCGGCACTTTATTCGGCTGCAGAAAGGCTTCGCCAGACTCTTGCAGGCGCTGGGCACCGGCTTTGGCACCCGCGCCAAAACCGCCCTGCGACTCAGCCACTTCCACCTGGGCACGGGCCTTGGCGATGTTCGCCGCCGCCACGCGCAATTGACTGTTGGCCGCCAACGCCTGGCGCACCAGCGCATTGAGCCGTGGATCCTGATACAACTGCCACCAATCGTCCGGCACCGGCGCCGACACCACGCTGCTGGCATCCTCGCGCAACGGACCGTTCAGGTCGCTGCGCTGCACGGCGGCGTCGGCGGGCACGTGGTAGTCGGGGCCGACCGTGGTGCAAGCACCCAGTGCCAGCGCCAGGGCCGTGAGCATCAGGCGTTTCATGGCCGCTGCCCTTCGACGATCGAGACCGTCGCGGTGCGCCCGGCGATCAGGCGAAAGTCTGCGGGCACCTCGTCGAAGGCGATGCGCACCGGAATCCGCTGGGCCAGGCGCACCCAACTGAACGCGGGATTGACGTTAGGCAGCAGGTTCGCGCCGCTGACCCGGTCACGGTCTTCGATGCCCGCCGACAGGCTTTGCACATGCCCGCGCAGGCGCGTGTCATCACCCATCACGCGGATGTCCACGGCGTCACCGACGTTGATGCCACCGAGCTTGGTTTCCTCGAAGTAGCCGTCGACGTGGTACGAGGTGCTGTCGACCACCGACAGCACGGCTCGGCCTGCGGTGACGAACTCGTGGGCGCGCGGAGCGCGGTCGTTGAGGTAACCGTCCACCGGGCTGCGCACCACCGAGCGCTCGAGGTTGAGCTTGGCGATGTCCACCGCCACCTGCGCCTCGCTCACCGCCGAGCGGGCACGGGCTTCACGCGACTGGCTCTCTTCGAGCTGCTCGGCGGCCACCAGGTTGCCCAGCTTGCGGTTGCGTCGGGTTTCGCGGGCGGCCTGGGCCAGGGTTTCCTGGCGCTCGGCCAGGCTAGCCTGGGCCTGGCGCAAGGCCAGCGAGAAACGGTCCTGGTCGATGGTGAACAACACGTCGCCGCGCTTGACCACCTGGTTGTCGCGCACGCTCACCTGCTGGATCAACCCGGACACGTCCGGGGCGATCTGGATCACGTCGGCACGGATATGCCCATCGCGGGTCCAGGGCGCGAACATGTAGTACACGACCATCTGCCAGACCAGCACGGCCGCCAGGGTCACCACCAGCACAGTCAGGACCACGCGGCCCAAGGTCAACAACGGTTTTTTCATGGCAGCATCAGGCTTCGACAAAAGTGATCCACCGCGCCCAGCAGCACGGCGTAGAGAGCAACGTTGAACAGCGCCCGGTGCCAGACCAGGCGGTAGAAATGCAGGCGCACCAGCACCGCGTGCAGGCCCAGGAACACCACATAGGTGCCCAGCATCATCACCAGCAGCGTAGGCAGGAAGACTCCGCTGATATCCACTTCGCCAATCACAGCGGTGCTCCATCGATGGCAGGGGGCAGTTGCGCTTGCGCGTCCGGTTCGAGCATCACCTCGACACCCGGCAGCAGCGACAGGCGCAAACCGGAGAGGGCATGCAGCAGATGGACCCGGGGCTCGCCGCGCTCGTTCAGTCGATCCTGGGCCAAGGCCAGACGCGCCCGCTCCATGTGCCGCAGCAGCGCCGCCGACGCGTGCAGGCGTTCGCCGCTGCGCAGGCACGCGGCGTAGTGGGCGCCGACTTCCTCGATTACCGTGCGCAGGCGCGCGCGGGCGTCGTCGCCGGCACGCGGCAAGTACGCCAGCAGGTCCAGCAGGTTCAACCCCACGCGCAGATCACGCAGCGCCGTGCCGGTGTCCTGGCCGGTCTGCAACAGGCGCGGCAGGTGCTGCATCAGGCGGTCGAGCATCTGCACGCCGACCTTGCGCTGTTCGGCCAGGGTCGCCGGCTCGGTCATCTCGACGATGTCGCGCCAGGCGAAGCGGGTCATGCGCTTGGCGGCCAGTTCCACGCCGAACGGGCGCATCACCAAGGTCCAGATGAAGGCGAACAGCAGCCCCACGGGGCCGGCCAGGTTGGAATTGACGAAGGTGAAGAAGTCGGCGTCGTAGGCGCCCTGGATACTGATGAAGTTCGAGGTGTTGACGATGGTCAGCAAGGTGCCCAGGTAGAAGGCCGGCTGCACGGTCAGGGTGCCGATGACGATGAACGGCACGGCGAACGCCAGCACCAGCATGGCGAAATCATGCAGGTTGGGCAGCACCAGGAACAGGTACAGGCTGGAGAGAATCACCGAGATCAACGTCCAGAAGAAGAACCGGTAGATCTGCGGCGCCGGGTCGTCCATCGCGGCGAAAAAGCTGCATGCGACGGCGGCGAGGATCACCGCGCTGGCGCCGTCGGCCCAGCCCAGGCCGATCCACAGGCCACAGGCGACGACGATGGCGACCACGGTGGAGAGCACCGAGTAGAGCATCAGGCCGCGATCGAAGAACGGCGTCAGACGGCCCAGGCGCCAGTGCCGGTACACCGCCCGCCAGGGCCGCGCGTCATCGTCGCGCAGGGCGTGCTGCAGGGTGCAGCAGTCCTGCCAGAGGTCGATCCATTCGCTCAGCCGGTAGAGCGCGTTCGACAGCAGCAAGGCCTGGCGCTGATCGAGCGCCTCGGCGTCGGGCTGCAGGTGCTCGATCTGCACGTGCAGGGCGCTCCAGCGCCCAACCGAGGGATCGTCGGCGGTGCTTTCGAGCCAGGCGCGGGCGTCGGCCAGCAACGCTTCGAGCTGTGCGTACTGCACCGGGGCGCGGCCCTGCAAGGCCACCAGGGCATCGTCAAGGGCGTCGATCACCGGCAGCAGATGGATCATCCGCCCGCGCAGTTCGCGGGCGTTCTTCAGCGTGTGCGGTCCCGCGCCCTCGTGGCCGAGCTGACCGATCATCAGCTCCAGGCTGTTGAAGGTGGCCACCATCGAGCTGCGCAGGGCGCCAACCTGTTCGGCAGCGGCGTCGCGGCTCAGGTACAGGTCGCTGTAGCGGATGGCCTCGGCGAACCACTTGCCGGTGGCGCCGACTACCACCGGTGCCAGGCGCCGCGGCCAGAAAATCGCGCCCACCACGGCCGCACAGACGATGCCCAGGCAAATCTCCTGGGCGCGTGAGGCCGCCACGTCGAACACCGCCAGCGGGTTGTCGACCACCGCCAGGGCGATCATCGGCAAGGTGTAGCCGGCCAGCATGAACATGTAGTTGTTCGCTGTGCGCAGGTTCAGCGACAGGTACAGCAAGGTGCCAGTCCACAGGGCGATGGCGATGCTCAGCAGCAGCGGCGACTGCACCAGCGGCGGCACCAGCAGGACCGCGCCAGCGGCGCCGAGCAGGGTGCCGACGGCGCGGTACAGGGCTTTGGAGCTGGTCGGCCCGACGAACGGGCTGGAGACGATGTACACCGTGGCCATCGCCCAGTAGGGACGCGGCAGTTGCATCAGCAGGGCGATGTACAGGGCGATCATGGACGCGGCGAAGGTGCGCACGCCGTAGAACCAGTCGCGCGCCGGCGGCACCGAACTGAAGAAGTGCTTCATGACGCGCTGCCCGAGCCGGCGGTTTCGAATGCGCGGATCACCCGCAGGGTCGCCTCCAGATCGGAGGCCGGCAGGCCGTGCAGCACGTCGCGGCGTTGGCGGACCAGTTCGGCTTCGATGGATTCGGCCAACGTGCGACCTTCAGCGGTCAGGCTCAGGGCCTTGGCGCGTCGATCCAGGGGATCTTCGCTGCGACAGACCAGCCCGGCCTTGCACAATTGATCGAGCAGGCGCACCAGCGACGGACTTTCCAGCCCAGCGGCCTGTGCCACCGCCACCTGATGCACGCCATCGCCCAGGCGCACGATCATCAGCAGCGGCACCGCGCAGGCCTCGGAAATGCCGTAGCCGGTCAGCGCGGCGTGGCAGATGCGCCGCCAGTGGCGGGCGGCAACCACCAGGCCGCTGCTGACTTTCAAGTGCAGTGCGTCGAGTGTCATCAGGGGAAACCGAGGGTAATCATAGTTTGCTAACTATCAATATACGCCCGCCCCTCCCCCCGTCGTCAACCGGAGGCGATGAACAGCGTGTTCAGGTCTGCACCTGATCCTCCAGCTTCATGGTCAAGGCCAGGGTGCTGCCCAGCCCGATCGCCTGGTCGCGCCAGGCCAGGTAGCGTGAGGCGTCGCGCCGGCTGAAGTGCACGGCCAACTCCTCGGCAGCCTGCATCACCCCGGCGCCGGCCGCCAGCTCCAGCCAGTACAGCCCGGCCTTGATGTCCGCCGGCACATGCAAACCATGCAACTGCCGGTAGCCCACCTCGAACCGGCAACGCGCCTCGCCACGCTGAGCACCGCGCAGGAACCAGCCGTAGGCTTGCACCGGGTCCACCTGCCACGGCTGGTCGGTCTCGCACACCTCTTCTTCATAAAGATCGCCCAGCGCTGCGGCCGCATGCGACAGGCCGCGCTCGAAGGCATGCCGGTAGTACTCGGCGGCATTGGCGTAACACACCGCCACGCCCTTGCCGAAGTAATGCTGCTGGCCGAGGTTGAACCAGGCCGCCGCATTGCCCTGCAACGCCGCCATGCGCAGCAGATGGCTGGCCAGTGCGGTGTCCGCGCGCCAGTAGCGGCCATTGAGCCAGATCCAGCCCAGGTCGTTGAGCACCGCCGCGTTGCCTTGCAGCGCCTGATGCCGCAGGTCGCTGTAGATCGCCTGCACATCCACCGCTTCGTCCAGACGACTGACCAAGGCCGAGCGCTCGCCCAGCAATGCCCATTGGGTGGGCAGCCCCACCCCGGCAAACGCACGCAGGTGCCGACGTGGGATGGCGGGCACCGGTACCACATGCTCGGGCAGAAGGCGGGCAAGCAGCGAATGGATATTGCTGGCAGCAGACATGTTCATCCTCATTGAACGGCCCACAGTTCCGACCTCGACTGTGATGAGGCGATTCTGCGCGACGATACGACAAAACCTGTCGCGAACGATCTGCGCGCACGCAACAAATAGCGGGTTTGTTGATCTCAGCGCAAAGTAGCGAATTGCCATCCCGCACCGCGCCCGCCATGCTATTTGTCGCAAGCCTAGACAAGGACGTTAACCTTTGCCGTTCGCCACAACCCGCGCCACCCTTAGTCGCCAGTGGGCCTTGTTGCGCCAGTTGCCCAGCCGCTCGCCCGGGGTCACCAGTGCCGAACTGGTGTGGCGCCTGCGCGACGTGGGCTTCACGGTCAGCAAGCGCACCGTGGAACGTGACCTCAATGAGTTGTCACTGATCTTCCCGCTCGAGCGCAACGACAAGAGCATCCCGTTCGGCTGGCACTGGTCAGCCAGCGCAGGCGAGCTGCGCGGCCATTTCGACCTGCTGGACTATCTGCGTGACGATCCGCTCAAGGCCGCGCCTGGCCAAGGCCTGGCGCTGCAAGCCTGGGTCAGCGACGCCTTGGCGCGACGGCTGCGCGAAACGCCGCTGGGCGCGGACATGCACTTGACCGCGCTGGAGCAGGGTCACCGCCTGCGCGCGACGGTCAGCGACGACGCGCCGCTGCGCTGGTGGCTGCTGGGCCAGGGTGACGATCTGATGGTGGAACTGCCCCAGGCGCTGCGCGAGGAAATCGGCCGTATCCTCGCCAGCGCGGCAGCACGCTACCGCGACTGAAGCGCGCTGCCGTCAGCGCTGCATGCCCCAGCGGCGCACGGTCAGCCGCTCCAGCGTGTTGAACACCAGCCCCTCCACCAGCAGGCCGATCAGGATCACCACCGCCAGCCCGGCGAACACCTTGTCGGTGTACAGCTCGTTGCGGTTCTGGAAGATGTACCAGCCCAGGCCGCCCTTGCCGCTGCTGGCGCCGAATACCAGCTCGGCCGCGATCAGCGTACGCCAGGCGAAAGCCCAGCCGATCTTCAGCCCCGACAGAATCGACGGCAGCGCCGCCGGCACCAGGATATGCAGCACCAGGCGCAGCCCGCGCAGGCCATAGTTGCGCCCCGCCATGCGCAGGGTCTCGGACACGCCCAGAAAGCCGGCATAGGTGTTCAGCGCCAGGGCCCACAGCACCGAGTGCACCAGCACGAAGATCAGGCTGTTGTCGCCCAGCCCGAACCACAGCAGCGCCAGCGGTAGCAGAGCGATGGCCGGCAATGGGTTGAACATCGAGGTCAGGGTGCCGAGCAGGTCGCGACCGAACTGGGTCGAGACCGCCAGGCTGGTCAACCCGAACGCCAGCACGATCCCCAGCACATAGCCCTTGAGCAGCACCACCAGCGACACCGCGACCTTGGCCGGCAACTCGCCACTGGCCAAGCCATCCCACAAGGCCGCTGCGGTTTGCCCGAAGGTGGGCAGCAGCAGGTCATTGTCGGTGTAGCGCGCCACCGCTTCCCAGATCACCGCCAGCAACAGCAGGATCAGGCCCTTGCGTATCCAGGCTTGCTGCCACAGGCGCTGGGCCAGCGGCAGCTCACGGTGCAGCGATAGCCCTGGCAGCGGTTGCAGCGCCACTTCGTATTCCTGACGCGCAGACGTCGTGCTCATATCCAGCTCCTGTCAGTAGGCGATGCGGATGTCGTTGAAGCCCAGCGGCGCAGCAGGCTCGGGCTCGCCGGCCTGGTCGAACAGCAGGCGGTGGATGCGCCGGGCGCTGGCCTGGAAGTCGCTGCCGCCCAGGCTGCCAAGATGGTACTGGTGGCTGTGCACCTCGGCCCGCACCCGCCCTGGATGCGGCGACAGCAGCAAGATGCGGTTGCCCACCACCAGCGCCTCTTCGATGGAGTGGGTGACGAACAGCAAGGTGAAGCGCACCTCCTCCCACAGCAGCAAGAGTTCCTCCTGCATCTTGCGGCGGGTCAGTGCATCCAGGGCGGCGAATGGCTCGTCCATCAGCAGGATCTGCGGCTGCGTGGCCAGCGCCCGGGCAATCGCCACGCGTGCCTTCATGCCGCCAGACAGCGTATGCGGGTAGGCATCGGCGAATGCCGCCAGACCGACTTTCTCCAGGTAATGCAACGCGCGATCATGGGCTTCGCCGCGCTTTAGCTGCCCAGAGACCAACAGGGGGAACATCACGTTCTGCTTCACCGTCTTCCAGGGCGGCAGTTGGTCGAACTCCTGAAACACGACGATGCGGTCTGGCCCAGGCCCTTTGACGGGCTGGCCGTTGAGCAGAATGTGGCCTTCGCGCGGCTCGATGAAGCCGGCCACTGCCTTGAGCAGGGTGGACTTGCCGCACCCGGAAGGGCCGAGCAGCACGAATCGATCAGTGCGATCGACCTCGAAACTGACTTGGTGGGTGGCCCGCACCACGCGCTGCGGGGTGCGGTACTCCAGACTCAGGTTATCCACCGCGAGCAACGTCGGGCTGTCGACACGGCGCAGGTTGCTGGCCGCGTGGCCTGGCAAAGGGGCGGTCATGATCGGTCAGCTCCCTTGCAACGGCCGCTCATCCTGGAAGAAGTAGTCCTTCCACGACGCGGGCTTGTGCTTGAGGGCGCCGACCCGATAGAGAAACTCGGCCAGCGGGTAGGTGTTCTTCGGCGTGATGGTGAATTCGTAGCGCGGGTTGTCGATCAGCTTGATCAGTGCGTCGCGGTCGATCTTGGCTTTGATCACGCGCAGGTAGGTGTCGGCAGCAGCCGCTTTGTCGCGCTGGGCGAAGTCGGCGGCCTCGGCCAGCGCATCGACGAAGGCTTTGTAGGTCTTGGGGTTGTCCTGGCGGAATTTCTCGGTGGCAAACAGCAGCGTCGGCGAGTTGGGGCCGAGCAGGTCGTAGCTGTCGAGCACCACGTGCACGTTGGGATTGGCCAACTCCTGGTCCTGGAACGGCGGGTTGGAGAAATGTCCGTTGAGTTCGGTGCCGCCGGCCAACAGTGCAGCGGCGGCATCCGGGTGCGGCACCGCGAGGGTGTACTTGTCCAGGCGGTTGTATTCCTTGTCGCCCCATTGCTTGGCGGCGGCGTATTGCAGGAAGCGCGACTGCACCGAGACGCCTACCGCCGGCACGGCAATGCGATCCTTGGCGGAGAAGTCGGCGATGGTCTTCACCTCGGGGTTGCTGCTGACCAGGTAGTAAGGGAAGTTGCCCAGCGAGGCCACCGCCTTGACGTTCTGCCGCCCGTAGGTACGGTCCCAGACGGTCAGCAGCGGGCCGACGCCGGCACCGGCGATGTCCACCGAGCCGGACAGCAGCGCGTCGTTGATCGCCGCGCCGCCGGACAACTGCGCCCAGTCGACCTGGATATCGATGCCTTGGGCCTTGCCGTGCTTCTCGATCAGTTGCTGGTCGCGGACCACATTGAGCAGCAGGTAGACGATGCCGAACTGCTCGGCGATGCGAATCTTGCCTTCGGCCTGGGCCAGGCTGGGAACCGCAAGACCGCCGATGACCAGGCTGACGCCCAGGCCGATAGTGGCCGCCAGGCGGCCGATGGAGGTGCGCATGATGAAGATCCTCGACAGTCAGAACGGGGCGTCGCCCTGGATGGTGGTGCGGTACAGCTTGCGCCGCAGGTGAGCAGGACAGCCGGTGGCCAGGTGGATCAGCGAGCGGTTGTCCCAGAACACCAGGTCATGGGGCTGCCAGCGATGGCGATACAGGTTGTGCTCCAGCACGCTGAGGGCGTAGAGCTGCTGCAGCACATCGCGACTTTCGTCCTCCGGCAGCCCGACGATGCGGGTGGTGAAGCCTTCGCTGACGAACAACGCCTTGCGGCCATTTTCCGGGTGGGTCCGCACGATCGGATGAACCACCTCGTTGACCTGGGCCAACTGCTCGGCCGTCAGGGTCGGGCGCCAATTGCCTTCGAACTTGGTTTCCGCGTAACGCGCGGTGTAGGAGTGGGCAGCGCTGCGGCCCTGCACCACGTCGCGCAACGCTTGGGGAACGGCGTCCCAGGCCTTGTGCATGTCGGCGAACAGGGTGTCGCCGCCCTCGCTGGGCAGTTCCTGGGCGTGCAGCATCGAGCCCAGGCTCGGCAGTTCCTTGTAGGAGAGATCGGAATGCCAGAACTTGCCGGCATCGCCCAGGCCGATGTTGCGACCGTCCTCGACGATGTTGGAGACGATGAGAATCTCGGGATGGCCCTGCAGCAAAAACTGTTTGAGCACGTGGATCTGCAGCTCACCGAAACGGCGGCTGAACGCGATCTGCTGGTCGGGACTGATGCGCTGCTCGCGAAACACCAGCACGTGATGATCCAGGTGGGCGCGGTGAATACGCTGGAAGTCGTCGGCATTGACGGGGCGGGACAGATCCAGTCCAACGATTTCGGCACCGACGGCGCCGCTGAAAGGACGAATTTCGAAGGCTTGCGGCGGTGCGCTGTGGATGGTCGACACAGCGTTCAAGGCGGCTGACATTGTTCACTCCCACGCAGTGCGCGACGTCGAAGGGCGCGCATCGATTCATGACCGCACGGGTTTACCGTGTGGGTTCGAGTCGTGCGGCGCGCCGATTGGTCGGCAGGTACGCAGTGGGACGAACTATAAAGTCATAAGAATGAAAATTTAAATATCTTTAAAGAATATGCATACAACCATGATCACGTGCCATTGCCGGGACGGCTCTGCGGTCCAATCGCGACGCAAGGCCGCTCCCAGATGCTATGCGGCCCCGCATGATTCAGGGTTTATACGGCCGTGATGGCGCGTAATGCTGTTCACTTAAGATCTGGATGGCTGGAATTGGGCTGCTGCGCAGCCCCATCCATTCTTGGCCGAAACCCAGATAGAGGGGGCTGCGGCGCAGTCTAGCCGCGATACCACGCCCTCACCGCTCGCGCAGCGCCTCGGTACGCGCCTTGATGATCGGCTTGAGCAGGTAGCTCATGATGGTCTTCTTGCCGGTGAGGATATCCACCGTGGCGACCATGCCCGGGATGATCAGCAGCGGTTTCTCGTCCGTGCCCAAATGGCTTTTATCGGTACGCAGCCGGATCAGGTAGTAGGTGGTCTTCTTGTCTTCGTCGGTGATGGTGTCGGCACCGATCTGCTCCAGCTTGGCCTTCAGACCACCATAGATGGTGTAGTCATAGGCGCTGAACTTCACCGTGGCTTCCTGGCCCGGATGCAGGAAGGCAATGTCCTTGGGCAGGATCTTGGCTTCGATCACCAGCGTGTCGTCCAACGGCACGATCTCGATGATGTCGCTGCCCGGCTGGATCACGCCGCCGATGGTGTTGACCAGCAACTGCTTGACGATACCGCGTACCGGCGAAGTGACCATGGTGCGGTTGACCCGGTCGTCCAGCGCCTTGCTGGTGGCAGTGGCCTTGTTCAGCTCGGTGCGCGCCTCGTTCAACTGTGTCAGCGCCTCGCTGCGGAACTTGCCGCGGGTTTCTTCGATCTTGCTCTGCACTTCCTTGATCGCCGCTTCGGCGCGGGGAATGGCCAGCGCGGTGGAGTCCATCTGGCCGCGCGTTTCCACCTCGGAACGGCGCAGCCGCAGCATCTCCACCTGAGAAATTGCGCCCCGGGCCACCAGCGGCTCGGACATGGAGATTTCCTGACGCAGCAACTGCAAGCTGTTGGCGTACTGGGCACGTTTGGAATTGAACTCGCGCAGCTCCTGCTGCTTCTGCACCAACTGCTGGTCCAGACCACCGATCTCATCCTGCAATTGCTGGCGACGGCTCTGATACAACGAAAGCTCGTCGGCCGCCTGGTTGGGTGCAGCCTTGCGCAGTTCTTCGTCGATCTGCAGCGGTGTGCCCTCCACCTCCGCGCTCAGGCGTTGCACGCGCAGCGCCATGGCCAGGCGCGAGGCCTCGGTCTCGCCGACGTTGGAGGCGAAGCGCGTTTCATCTAAACGCAGCAGCGGCTGGCCGACCTCGACGATTTCGCCCTCCTTCGCATAGATCTGCGCGACGATGCCGCCCTCCAGGTTCTGCACTTTCTGCACCTTGGACGACGGAATGGCCTTGCCCTCCCCGCGCGTCACTTCGTCGATGGGGGCGAAGCAGGCCCAGACGATCAGGAACAGGAAGAAGGCGATCACACCCCAGATGGTCAAACGCACCACGCGCGGGGCATCTTCGATCAACGCCTTGGGCACTTCCGGCAGAGGCTGGCCGGCCATCGACTCCGAGCCCTTGAAGTAGCGCCGCATCTGATCCTTGAAACGTGCGAAATCCAGCTTATGCAACACTGATCTGCCCCTTCTTCAGCGCTTCCATGACAGCCACTTTCGGGCCATCGGCGACGATTTGTCCGCGGTCGATGACGATCAACCGATCCACCAGCGACAGCAGCGATGCACGGTGAGTCACCAGCAGCACGGTCTTGCCTTCGATGACAGCCGCCAGGCGCTGCTTGAGGCGCTCCTCGCCGGTGTTGTCCATGGCACTGGTGGGTTCGTCGAGCAGCAGGATTTGCGGGTTGAGCAGCAGCGCGCGGGCCAAGGCGACGTTCTGTCGCTGGCCGCCGGACAGGTTCTGCCCGCGCTCGCCGACCTGCAGTTCGTAGCCGTCCGGGTGCAAGCGGGCGAATTCGTGCACGCCGGCGAGTTCGGCCGCTTGCAGGATCAGTTCGTCCTCGATGTAACGTGCGCCGCTGACCAGGTTGTCGCGCAAGGTGCCCGCCAGCAGTTGGATGTCCTGGGGCACGTAGCCGATGTTGTGGCGCAGCTCGCTGACGTCGATCTGGCGGATATCGACGCCATCGACCAGCAGCGAACCGTTATCGGCCTCGTAAAGCCCGACGATCAGCTTGGCCAGCGAACTCTTGCCCGAGCCGCTGCGACCGATGATGCCGATCTTCTCGCCGGGACGAATGACCAAGTTGATGCCCTTGAGCGCCTGGTTCTGCTGGTTCGGGTAAGTGAACTCCAGCCCGCGGAACTCTACCGCGCCTTGCAGCACCTGACGGCTCAGCGGACGCTCTTCGAAGTTGCGTTCCTGGGGCAGGCCCATCATCTGGTCGGTGGCGACCATGGTCACCTTGGCCTGCTGGTAACGCGCCAGCAAGCCGTTGAGCTGGCCCAGTGGGCCGAGTGCGCGACCGCTGAGCATGTAGCAGGCCACCAGCCCACCCATGCTCAGGTTGCCGTCGATGATCAGATAGACGCCGACGCAGATCATCGCCACACCGGCCAGTTGCTGGATCAGCAGGGTGATGTTCATCGCCAGGCCAGACAGCACCTTGACCCGCAGCTCCAGGCGGCTGAGGGTGCCGAGGGTTTGCTCCCACATGTACTGGCGTTCGCTCTCGGCGTTGTTGACCTTCACCGCGTCCAGGCCGGCGAGGGTCTCGATCAGGCTGGACTGGCGCTCGGAGGCCAGCGCCATGGTTCGCTCCATGGTCGACATCAACGGCTTCTGCAAGGCATAGCCGATGCCCAGCGCCAGCGGGAAAGCCAGCACCGGAATCCACACCAGGTGCCCGCCGATGATGGCGATCACCATGAGGATCAGCAGGGTGAACGGCAGGTCGATCAGGCTGGTGAGGGTCAGCGAGGCGAGGAAATCACGCAGGCCTTGGAACTCGTGGATGTTCTGGGCGAAGCTACCGACCCGCGCGGGCCGGTACTTCATCGACATGCCGACGATGCGCTCGAACAAGGTGGCGGAGATGATCAAGTCGGTCTTCTTGCCGGCCAGGTCCAGGCACAAGCTGCGTAGCCCCTTGAGAATGAGGTCGAAGACGTAGGCACCGGCGATGCCCACTGCCAGCACCCACAGGGTCGAGGTGGCCTGGTTGGGCACCACGCGGTCGTACACGTTCATCACGAACAGCGGCGCCGCCAGGGCGATCAGGTTGATCACCAGGCTCGCGGCGATGGCGTCGATGTACAGCCACTTGCTGCGCAGCAGCGTGTCGCGGAACCAGGAACGGGTGCGTGGAATGAGGTTGCCGTGGTTGACGTCGAACTTGTGCTGCGGCTGGGCGAAGAACACCTTGCCGCTGTAGTCGCCGGTCAAAGCCTCGCGGGTGACCAGCACTTCGCCACCGTCGCTCTCGCTGAGCAGCAGGCGCGCGCTGTCTTCATTCTCCCAGCCCAGCAGCACGGCGCTGCGGCCATCCTTGAGCAGGAGCATGGCAGGCATGGCGATGGCGGGGATCTGCTCGAGCTTGCGTTGCAGCAGGCGCCCTTGCAGGCCCGCCCGCGCAGCCGCACGCGGAAGCAGTTCCGGGCTCAAGCGCTGTGCTGGCAACGGCAGGCCAGTGGTGAGCATCGCCCGGCTGGCAGGCTTCTGGTGCAACACGCACAGGGTCAGCAGGCTGTCCAGCAGCGGATCGTCGTGCTGACTGCGTGGATCATGGTTGAGCTGTACTCGACTGACTTCAGATTCCACGCGGCGCTCTCTTCATCCTTGCAGTGGTTGGGGCGGGTGCGCCTGCCAGTCAGGTCTGGCCGTCTCACCCTGGGCTTGAGGTCGTGCTGCAGGCAGCGGGCATGGGGCTTTGACCCCCTGTCCTTCGGCAGCCGACCAATGGTCGCCTTGATTCGGTACTGAGTAAACAACTGCTTACATGTCACCTGCACCAGACGACAGTGCACAGTGAAGGGTTCATTACGCGGTGTCGCAGATTGAGCAAGGTCGCTACCAGCGGCGGCTGACTCGCGTGCAGTGCACGGTTCTTGCGAGGAATGCGCTCCAGGGCATTTTCACAACTCACTCTGCAAAGCCTAACTGCTCATGACGCTGGCGCAAGGCCATACGGCAAAAAACAGCGCCCGAATCACGGCGCGTGTCGTGACGACTGGAAGCTCCGGCTCCGCATAGGCAACAGACCGTCCATCGATTCTGAGCGTTTGACGCCCACACCGCGCCTAATCCTCATGATCCCTGGCCAGAGACGGTTATTTGACTCAGCACGATGATGTCCTATAGCCATCCAATCCTATTCAGGAGGGTAAACCGGGCTGCGAATCCCTTCTTGCTGTGCACGCCAGATCCCCGCTGTACACCGCGCGCGAAGGACTGCGAGCGTCTGCGCAGAAACTGATTTCGCGGCTACTCTCCTGACGAACGGTAAGCGCCAAATTAATGGTGGTCGGCAAGGTTTGTGCTTAAAGACCAAAGCCTGCACCTCAAGTGACACATTGATGAAACTCACGACACGCAGTGTGGGTCATTTCCCAGTCGCAGACTTGCCCCAAGTCACTGCCAACAGGCGCGTAGCTCAGGAGAATAGCGGTCTCGACGGAACGTTTAGAAAAAACGCGAGCTGTTAGGTAATTAATACAAAAGGAAGATTGGTGTCGGACTAAATATCAATGTGACATTACTTTGCCGATTGTTTAGGATGACAAGACAAGGGTCAATACTTTGGCATAAACTTAATAGCCAAAAGTTATCGACAGAAAGTTGACGCATAAAAGCGTCAAATCTATTTCGTAACATTCCAGCGGAAGCAGGTTCGCACGCCGGCCGGAAGCCAACTGAGACACACCCCGGAGAGTTCCATGAGCACTGTCGTTGCCATCGTCAAAAGCATTGTTGGCCAAGTCATCGCAGTATCCCCGGAAGGCATCAAGCGCGTGCTGATCGAGGGCGACCGCCTGTTCGCAGGCGAAGAAGTCCTCACCGGCCCGGGCGGCGCCGTGACCCTGGAACTGGCCGACGGGCGAATGCTCGACCTGGGCCGCGACAGTCAATGGAGTGCGGACACACCCGCCAGCAGCGCTGACCTGGGACAGGTCACTGCCCAGGCCGCGCCATCGGTTGAAGAGCTGCAGCAAGCCATTGCCGCGGGTGCCGACCCGACCACCGATCTGGAAGCACCCGCCGCAGGCCCGACGGCCGCAGGTGGCGGCTCGGTGGGTGGCGGACACAGCTTCGTTCTGTTGGAAGAAACGGCAGGTGTGGTGGATCCGACCATCGGTTTCCCTACCGATCCGCTCAACTTCGCCGCCGCGCTGAACACGCAACAGGTCGGTGGCCTGAGTGCCAATAACGCCACCACGACCAATACGGTGCCCGTGGCCACCGGCCTCACCCTGACCGCCACCCCCTCGATCAGCGAGGCGGGTGGCGTCATCGTCTACACCGCCAACGTCGGCCAGGCGCCCCAGAGCGACCTGACCGTGACCCTGTCCAATGGCGCGGTGGTCGTGATTCAGGCCGGTCAAACCAGCGGTTCGGTAAACGTCAACATTCCAGCCAACGACACGCCGTACATCGATGGCGGGCAGATCTCTACCACCATTACCAGCACCTCGGGCGGCACTGGGTTGATCGTCACGCCAAGTGACACGCCAGCAGTGACCCAGATCACTGACACCATCGACACCACCACTGCCACGTTGACCGCCTCCCCAAGCGTCACCGAAGGCGGTGTGATCACCTACACCGTCAGCCTGACTAATCCGGCGCAGACGCCGGTGACCGTGACCTTGTCCAACGGGCAGACCATCACCGTTGAGGCAGGTAAGTCCAGCGGCTCGATTGATTTCCAGACGCCTGCCAACGACGTCTACAACAACGGCAGCACCGTCAACACGACGATCACCAGCGCGACCGGCGGCAACTTCGAAAATCTGGTACCGAATCCGACGCCAGCGCAGACCGTTATCAACGATTCCGTTGACACCACCACTGCTACGTTGACCGCGACGCCAAGCGTCACCGAAGGCGGTGTCATCACTTACACCGTCAGCCTGACCAACCCGGCTCAGACGCCTGTAACCGTCACCTTGTCCAACGGGCAGACCATCACCGTTGAAGCAGGCAAGTCCAGCGGCTCGATCGATTTCCAGACGCCAGCGAATGACGTCTACAACAACGGCAGCACTG
>NZ_JAUQOQ010000015.1:0-123234 GCF_030580795.1 Pseudomonas boreofloridensis
GTGGAAGGTATGTTTGCCGATGTCGATGCCGATCAGGGTCACGTTGCTCATGATGACGGTCTCCGAAGTAAAAACACCCTACGAAAGCGTACGCCTCGTAGGGTGCCGGGGTGACCATCTCATTAAGGGGGTCGCCGTAAGGGCGAAAAGGTGAATCAGCCTCACCAAAGCCAACGGATATTCACCCAAACAGAACCAGCCAAAAAAACCCACCCCTGTTAATCCTGAGAAAATCCAACCCCTCCATCATCCCCTCCATCGGCCCCAATCCCGGCCTGAAACCCAAATCGATGACGGAGATCCATCCAAATGAAAGCCCTGCCCTACCTCCTGGCCCTACTGACCGCCACCACCATGACCACCGCCCTGGCCGAAGGCGGCGCCGAACGCCTGCAGGAACACCATGCCCGCTGGGCCCAGCAGCAACAGCAACAAACCCAAGAATCCACCCAGGCTCTGGCCACCCGTGAATCCTCCCCCAGCGCCGAACATCCAGAAAAGGCCGCCAAACCCTCATCCTGAGTCGGGACAAGGTGCGGCGTCCTGTCGCACCAGCCGGCCTTTGGCAAGCGCGCGGCCCAAGACGTAGAATGCCGCGCCCTTTTCGCCCAGTCGCCTCGCACGGTGGCCACCGGCAGCAATGACCACGTCTGCGCCTAACCCACATCGCCCATGTGCCACAGGCTCAACCGACCCCGCCCGACCTCGCCTGCGCGAGTCTGCGGTTGAGTCTTGCCCTGGTCGCACCCCACCCTGGCACCGTCGCACAGCCCCGACCCTCCAGCGGCCGGCCTGGCCTGTGTGATCGAAAAGGCTCATCCGCTGATCGATCACTTGAGGTACGTATGTCACCGCGTTTGCTGGCCATGGCGCTGGCACCCCTGCTTGGACTGTTCATCATTGCCTTGGGCAATGGCCTGCTCTACTCCCTGACCACCCTGCGCCTGGGCGAGGCCGGCGAATCGGCGACGATGATCGGTATCGTCTCCTCCGGCTTCTTCATCGGCCTGACCCTCGGCGCCGTCTTCAACGACCGGCTGATCCTGCGCATCGGCCATATCCGCGCCTACAGCAGCTTCGCCTCGTTGATCGCTGCCACCATCCTGCTGCAAGGTCTGTTCGTCGACACCTGGGGCTGGTTCGCCCTGCGCCTGCTCAACGGCTGGGCCACGGTCGGGGTGTTCCTGGTGATCGAAAGCTGGCTGCTGCTGGCCGGCGATGCGAAGATCCGTGGCCGCCTGCTGGCCTTGTACATGATCGCCCTGTATGGCGCCGGCGTGCTGGGCCAGGCCTTGCTCGGCGATCTGGTCAGTCTTGGCGACAGTGCACCCTTCACCGTGGCCGGCATGCTCGCGGCGCTGTCGGTGCTGCCGATCGTGATCCTGCCACGGGTCTCACCGCTGCTCGAACAGGTCGAGCCGCTCAAGCCACGGCAACTGCTGGGCGTGACGCCCAGCGGGCTGGTCGGCTGCTTCGGCTCGGGTGTGGCCATCGCGGCCGTGTATGCCCTGCTGCCGCTGTACCTGCAACGTATTGGCATGGATGTGGGGGAAGTCGGCCACATGATGGCCTGGGTCATCCTCGGCGCCATGTTGCTGCAATATCCGGTCGGACGCTGGTCGGACCGCAAGGACCGCCAGGACGTGCTGATCGCCCTGGGCGCGCTGTGCGTGGTGCTCTCGGTGGTGATCCTGCTGCTGCCTTCGTCCTCGCCCTGGTTACCGGCGGTATTGTTCCTGTTCGGCGGCGGCGTGTTCGCGGTGTATCCGGTGGCGGTCAGCCACGCCGCCGACCGCGCGCCGATGGACGCGCTGGTGCCGATGATCCAGGGGCTGCTGCTGATCAACTCGTTGGGCTCGGCGATGAGTCCGCTGGCCATCTCGCCGGTGATGACCTCCTACGGTGCGGATGGTCTGTTCTGGGCCTTCGCCGTGATCAACCTGGCCATGGTCAGCTTCTTCATGTGGCGTCGTGGCAAGCGGCCGGCGCCGGAGCATCCCGCGCCTTTCGCACCAACGGCCACGTTCTCGCCGACGGGCGCAGAACTGCGCATGACCGAAGAGCTGATCCACGCCGCCCAGGACCACCCGCCGATCGTCGACGCGGTAACCGGCGAGAGCGCTACACCCACGCGTACCGAACCGGCGTGAAGGCGTCAGGTCGTGGACCCGTACCACGACCGTTCGTCGGCTACCGGGCACCCTGCCCCGGCTCGGTAGCCGAACGAAAGACGATCACCCACAGGAGATTCACCATGGTTCGCACGCGTCCGCTTCTACTCGCCCTGGCCATCGGCCTGACCTCCAGTGCTGCCTTCGCCGCCGGCGAGATGAACAGCACCGATCACAAGGCCCCGGCCTCCAACGCCGAAATCCAGAAAAGCAAGACCCCTGGCAACGGCACCAGCGTCAACAATCCAGGTGGCACGCGCGATAACGACAGCAGCGATACCAGCAGCGCGGGTGCAGCTGACGGTAGCACCGGGGGCTCCAGCAGCACCGGTGAAGCCACCGGCAGTGGCGCCGGTGTGACCGGTGGCGCCGCCGAGGACCAGGACAGCAAATAAGCGACCTGGCGGTGGACGATCAACGCCAGCAGGTGCGATCGTCCACCCGCTGTTCATGGGCCTGGAACAATAGCGGCAGTTGTTCCTTGAGAAAGTCCAGCCAGGTTCGTACCTTGGCATCCAGATAGTGCCGCGAAGGGTAGATCGCGTAGATCTCCCGCTGGCGCAGACGATATGGCGCCAACAATCGCAACAACTTGCCATCTTGCAACGCCTGACTGGCCGAGTAATAAGGCAGCAAGCCAATCCCCATTCCCAGCTCAGTGGCCTTGACCATGGCGTCTGCAACGTTGGTCAGAAAGGTGTCCTGCGGACGGATCACGCACGCGTCCGGCCCTTCACCGAAGGGCCAGTCTTCTTCGAACAACGGATCCACCGTGCGCAGGCAGATGTGCTGGTGCAGGTCTTCGGGCTGCTTGGGTATCCCTTGGCGAGCCAGATAGTCGGGCGAGGCGCAGAGCACGCTGTAGATGCTGCCCAACGGGATGGCGATCAGTTGCGAATCCGGCAGGCCCTGGCCGATGGCGATCACCACATCGTGCCCCTCGGCGAGCAGGTCGGGGTTGCGCTGGGACAGCGTCAGCTCCATCACCACTTCTGCGCAACTGGCGTTGTAGCGCGCCACCAGCGGCATCATCAGCAGGCCCAGGCCATGGCTGCAATGCACCCGCAGCCGTCCGCGCGGCGTGAGGTGGGCGCCACGGGCTTCGTCGACGGCCTCTTCGGTCAGCAACATGATTTGCCGGCAACGCTCGAGGAAGCGCTCCCCGGCCTCACTCATGCGCAGGCGCCGGGTGGTGCGGTGCAGCAAGCGGGTCTGCAACTGCTTCTCCAGCTCCGCGACGATCCGCGACACTTGCGCCGCCGAGATGTCCAGCGCATTGGCGGCACCGGCGAAGCTGCCGCACTCCACCACGCGGGCGAAGGTGCGCATCGCATGCAGCATATCCATGGTCGGCAATCCTTTGAGGTCGAACATTACCCAGGGGGCGAGAATCTATCATGAGATGCCGCAGGCCAGGGTATTCAGCCCAGCAGTTGCTCGATCCACTCGATGTGCAAGGCGAACAGCCTCGCCTTGTCCTGCGGCACATCCCGGGCGCGGGCAAAATTGGCCAGGGCCATCTGCCGCTGACGGCGCATGCGCTGCCACTTGTCAATGAACGCTGCGCTCTTCTCACGCATCAGCAGTGGCCCGAACAGCAACTCCTGGGCGCTGTAGCTCACCGGGTCGGCCGGTTCGGCGACGATGATCTCGTAGTCGAAGCGGTTTTCCCGCAGCACCTCTTCAGCCACGATGCGGTAGCGGTTGTCCATCAGCCACTGCCGCAACGGTTGCTCGCCACCGTTGGGCTGCAGCACCAGGCGCTCGCGCCCGTGCAGTCGCGCCTTGCCCCGTTGCAGTATCTCGACCATGGTCTCGCCGCCCATGCCACACAGGCTGACGGTGTCGATACGGTCATGGACGTCGATGGCCTCCAGGCCATCGGCCAGACGTACCGTGACGCGGTGCTCAAGGCCGTTACGTTTGACGTTGCGCTGCGCCGACTCGAACGGCGTGACCGCAGCCTCGCCGGCTACCGCCGCTTCGAGTACGCCGCGCAGCGCCAGGGCCACCGGCAGATACCCGTGATCTGAGCCGATATCGGCCAGGCGCGCACCCGGTGCAATGTAAGCCGCCACGCGTTCCAGCCGCTGCGACAGTGTCAGTTCGTTCAACGCCAACCCCTTGCCTGAAATCCGCGGCGATTCTGCGGTGCCAGCCTCCTCATTTCAATGCCATTCGTAGCACGCAGCCGACTCGACCCTTTCGTGACGCTCGCGTAGGCTTGCCTGTTTCAGTCCAGCGCAAGGTAGATTCATCCATGGCTCAGACAGGTATCACCTTCACCCCCGATGCGGACGCCGAGTCCATTTCCTCCGACGTCGCCGAGTTCAACGGCGTGCTGGTCACCACGCAAATTCCCGTGCGCGCCGACGGCGAGCTGGAACTGGGCGACATCGTCACCCAGTGCGAGTGCACCCTGCAGGCACTCAAGGATGCGCTCGAAGGCGCCGGCAGCTCGATGGACCGCGTGCTGCACCTGACCATCTACCTGACCGACATGGCCGATCGCGCGGTCTTCAACCAGGTCTACCAGCGTTTCTTCGCCAAGCCCTGGCCCGTGCGCGCCGCTGTCGGCGTGGCGGCGCTGGCGTTCGAAGGGATGAAGGTGGAAGTCACTGCGATGGCGGCCAAGGGCTGAGGTCGCACTCCAGCCGCGCAGGCGCCATGCCCCAGGCGCCTGCCTTCCGGCAGCCAAGGGTGCCAGCGGCCCGTTTCGCCGCTACAATGCCGGCCAAACCGTGCCAGCCCGAATTCATAACGATATGTCCCTTCCAAAGAACCACCTGGAACTGCTCAGCCCTGCCCGCGACGTGGCCATTGCCCGCGAGGCGATCCTGCATGGCGCCGATGCCATCTACATCGGCGGCCCGAGCTTCGGTGCGCGGCACAATGCGTGCAACGAGGTCGCCGATATCGCCGAATTGGTCGAGTTCGCCCGACGCTACCATGCGCGGGTGTTCACCACGATCAACACCATTCTTCACGACAACGAACTGGAGCCGGCCCGTGCGCTGATCCACCAGTTGTACGACGCCGGCGTCGATGCGCTGATCGTGCAGGACCTGGGCGTCATGGAACTGGACATTCCGCCGATCGAGCTGCATGCCAGTACCCAGACCGACATCCGCACACTGGAGCGGGCCAAGTTCCTCGACCAGGCCGGCTTCTCGCAACTGGTCCTGGCCCGTGAGCTGAACCTGCAACAGATCCGCGCCATTGCTGCCGAAACCGATGCGGCGATCGAATTCTTCATCCATGGCGCGCTGTGCGTGGCGTTCTCGGGACAGTGCAACATCTCCCACGCCCAGACCGGGCGCAGCGCCAACCGTGGCGACTGCTCCCAGGCCTGCCGCCTGCCGTATACGCTCAAGGACGACCAAGGCCGGGTGGTCGCGTTCGAAAAACACCTGCTGTCGATGAAGGACAACAACCAGACCGCCAACCTGCGCGACCTGGTGGACGCCGGCGTGCGCTCGTTCAAGATCGAGGGGCGCTACAAGGACATGGGTTATGTGAAGAACATCACGGCCCACTACCGCCGCGAGCTGGACGCCATCCTTGAAGACCGCACCGACCTGGCCCGCGCGTCCAGCGGTCGGACCCAGCACTTCTTCGTGCCCGACCCGGACAAGACCTTCCACCGCGGCAGCACCGACTACTTCGTCAGCGACCGCAAGATCGACATCGGCGCCTTCGACTCGCCGACCTTTACCGGCCTGCCGGTGGGGGTGGTGGAGAAAGTCGGCAAGCGCGACCTGGTGGTCGTGACTGAGGTGCCGCTGACCAATGGCGATGGCTTGAACGTGCTGGTCAAGCGCGAGGTGGTGGGGTTCCGCGCCAATATCGCCGAACCCCGTGGCGAGTTCGAAGTGGACGGCCAGGCCCGCTACCGCTATCGCGTCGAGCCCAACGAAATGCCTGAAGGCCTGCACAAGCTGCGGCCCAATCATCCGTTGTCGCGCAACCTGGACCATAACTGGCAGCAGGCCTTGCAGCGCACCTCCTCCGAACGGCGAGTCGCGGTGCGCTGGCAGGCCGTACTCACTGAGCAACGCCTGGCACTGAGTGTCACCAGCGAAGAAGGCATCACCGCGCAAGTAGCCCTGGACGGCCCCTTCGGCACGGCCAACAAGCCTCAACAGGCACTGGATCAGTTGCATGATCTGCTGGGCCAACTGGGCACCACCCAGTACCACGCCGAGGCCGTCGAACTGGATGCGCCGCAGGCCTATTTCATTCCAAATTCGCAACTCAAGGCCCTGCGCCGCGAGGCCATCGAGGCGCTGACCGACGCACGCGTCAAAGCGCATCCGCGCGGCTATCGCAAGGCCGAAACCACCCCGCCGCCGGTCTATCCCGAGGCTCACCTGTCGTTCCTGGCGAACGTTT
Source organism: Pseudomonas boreofloridensis (assembly GCF_030580795.1). NCBI lineage: Bacteria > Pseudomonadati > Pseudomonadota > Gammaproteobacteria > Pseudomonadales > Pseudomonadaceae > Pseudomonas > Pseudomonas boreofloridensis. The sequence continues at coordinate 6,564 of NZ_JAUQOQ010000015.1, forward strand.
ATAACCAGAAGGCGCGTGACTTCTACCATCGCCACGGGGTGAAACTGATCGATGCGGCGTTCGAGGCGCACGAGGAGCACGGTGACGTGCCGGTAATGATCACCAAGCACTGCCTGCGTTTTTCGTTCAACCTGTGCCCCAAGCAGGCCAAAGGCGTGACCGGGGTGCGCACCAAGGTGGCGCCGATGCAACTGGTGCACGGCGACGAGGTGCTGACCTTGAAGTTCGACTGCAAGCCCTGTGAAATGCATGTCGTCGGGCGCATGAAGGGCCATATCATCGACCTGCCCTCACCCGGCAGTGCCGTGGGTGCCGTAGTCGGGCACATCAGTCCTGAGGATCTGCTCAAGACCATCGTCCGCGCGCCCCACTGACCCGTAAGCTCTCGGGCGCGGAGCACATCTGCACCTGAAGGCGACCTAGGATGCCTTGCGGGTTTTCTTCGCCGCCGGTTTCTTGGAAGGCTGAGCGCCTTTACCCTTGCCGGCAAGACTGCGCTTGAGCAATTCGGTCAGGTCAAGAATGTCCGCACCCTTCTCGCCTTTGCCGCCATCGCCCTTGCGGACCTTGGCGATCTTGCCCCTCTTGGCCTTCTCTGCCACCAATTCCATGATCGTGTCGCGAAACGCATCGTGATACTGATCGGGAGACCAAGGGCCGCTCATGTCTTCCACTAGACGTTTGGCCATGTCTCGTTCTTTCTTGTCCAGCTTGACGTCCTTGACCTCGGTACCAAGCTCCAAGCTATCGACGCCACGAACCTCGTCTGGCCAGCGTAAGGTCATCAACACCAGCGCCCCGTCCAGCGGTCGAATCAAGGCCAGATGCTGGCGGGTGTGCAGCACCACGGTCGCCAGCGCAACCTTCGCGGTGCTGGCCAGCGTCTCGCGCAGCAGCGCGTAAACCTTACCGCCACGTTTATCAGGGCTCAGGTAATACGGGGTATCGAGATGCTGTAGAGGAATCTCGCCCGCTTCGACGAACGAAAAAATATCGATGGTCTGGGTCGCCTCCGGCCGCGCCTTGCGAATTTCTTCTTCGCTGATCACTACGTAGCGGCCTTTCTCGTACTCGACGCCCTTGACCACCTCTGCCTTGTCGATGTCCTTGCCGGTAACTTTGTTGATCCGCTTATAGCCGACCCGCTCCATGCTGCGCTTGTCGAGCCAGTCGAAGTCGATGCGCTCGCTGCGTACGGCGGTCTTCAGAGACACAGGAATGTGCACCAAGCCAAAACTGATCGCGCCTTTCCAGATTGCACGGGCCATCTATGGCTCCTGTTGCCGAACCGGCAGTAGCACCTGCCAGTGAGCCAAACACACGACGATGAACTGCGGCAGTGCCGGAGGCACCGGCACTGCCCAGCACCTCAGGAACGACCGCCCTTGTGGCTCATGTCGTCTTTCTTGCCACCGGAACTGCCACCGGAGTGCTGTCCACCCTTGCGTCCGGCCTCAGACGCTTTCTCCCGGTCATTGGCGAAGTTTCCAGGATTCTTGGTACCACCCTGACTGCCAGTCTTGCTCTGGTTATTGGCCATGGTCTTGCACCTCTTGGGCTGTGGGATGTGCACGGTCGTGCGCCGTACATAGGTTCGGAGTGCGCCGAAAACGGGCGATTCGTTTTATTGACAGGCCAGCGGACCGGCGGCGCTAAAGGTGCAAGGCGGGGTATTTGGTGCGGCAGCTTTGTGCCTGGAGATGACGTCGTGTAGAAGGCACCGCGTGGGTGCGGCGCCTTGTGTGGGGGCGCTCAGCCGATCAGCCGATGCAGGTCCAGCCCGGCACGGCCCATGGGTGGGCACCAGTAATAGCCACCCGTCAGCGGTCGACTGAAGCGGTACAAGGCATCGACGACGCCATCTTCCAGACCACTCATACGCCGCAACTGAGCCTCGAACGCCTCGAAGGAACGCCCCAGGGCAACGAAGGCCAGCCCTGCGCCGCGGGTGTCGGCCCAGGACACCGAGCGACGCACCATGAACGCTTGCGGCGCATAGCTTTCCTGCGCCGTGCGCTTGACGTGGGCCGATTCCGGCGCCTCGTCCAGTTCCTCGTTATCGCTCAGGCGTCGACCAATAATGTCGTCCTGCTCGGGCTGCGGCAGCGATTTGAAGTAGGTCAGGTCATGCTTCCACAACTGGAACGCCGCGAAACTGGACCCGGCCATATCGCCGGCCTCCGATGCCACGATTGCCGCCTCCACGGCCTCTTCGTCTCGCGGGTTCTCGGTGCCATCTTCGTAACCGGTCAGGTCGCGTCCGCCGCGATGCAGGAAGCCGTCGACGCTGTCCACCAAGGTGAAGGCCGGCGCCAGGGTCTGTTCCAGTGCTTGAGCGCGCAGGAACAGGTCGCCACGCTCGTCGCTGCGCAACCACAACCACAGGGCATGCTGAGTGGAGGGGTTTTCCACCACCGCGTCCAATTGCGGGAAGCTGCGCAGGCCCGGTATGTCGCGGCCCAGGGCTTTGCTCAACGGCAGGCCAATGCCGAGGATCAGGCTGCGCCCATCGACCTCGCCCAGCAGCGCTTGCAGTGCCGCCGCAGCGGCATCGATCTGTTGCAGGGCGAAGAACAAGTGACGGGCGTGGACCGGTACCGGGGTGGCGAGCAGACCTTGCTGGAACGGCATGACGAGCTAATCCTTCGGCAAAAGCGCGAATCCTACTGCGCCTGGCGGGCGCCCGCAACGCGACGTGTCGCCGCCCGGACACAGGTGCACCGTTCAGTCACGCCGACGCTCGCGCAACTGGCGCTTGAGCGCCTCGAAAGGCGGTGCATAGAAGAAGCCGAACGACACGCTGCCTGTGCGCTCCTTGATCGCATGGTGCAGGCGATGGGCGCGGTACAGCCGCTTCAGGTAGGGCTGTAGGAGCCGGGGATGGCGTGGCCAATGCCGGTGGAACAGGCCATCGTGAGCCACCACGTAGAGCAGGCCGTAGCCTGCGACACCGCCACCCACCCATTGCAACGGTGGGTAGCCGGCCTTGCCTAAAGCCACCAGGGCGGTCGCAACCAACGCTAGGGCAAGCAGGTAGAAGTCGTTGGTCTCGAGTATCCCCAGGTGCGGTCGATGATGCGATCGATGCAACCACCAGCCCCAGCCGTGCATGATGTATTTGTGGGCCAGGGTACCGACACCCTCCATGGCCACGAGGGTGGCGAGCAGCACGGCGATGTTGAACAGCATGTGACGGTCCGGCGTGAAAAACGAATGGCGCAAGATTACCACCGCCGGACAGGCCTTCGAAATCGGTAGGAGAGTTCAGCGATGAAGCAATTGTCATCGATCTGCCCTTGATCGATCGCTTGGCGCGGGGTAATGTCCGCCGCGCAATTTCGCATCCCCAACAGGAGTCCTGCATTGGACAGTAGCCCCAGTCGATTGCGACAGGTCCACACGGCAAGCTAGTCCGGCAGTATTCCTGCCGCTGTCTTGCCGAACACGGTAGATAGCGGCCCCTGATGCCTGTACAGGCTCATTCCCTTCTCCTTCCACTCAGCCGGCTGCTGCTGGCGAGCACTGTGGTCCTGCGCACTCATTCATTTCATCGGCGTCACTGCCGCAGTGACGCGCGTGCGGGCATTGGCCCGTGGAAAGAGGTTTGCTATGGATTGGAAAGTTTTTCTGCTGCGCGTCGGCGTAGCACTCGCTCTGGGCGCCCTGATCGGCGCCGAACGTCAACTGCGCCAGCGTCTGACCGGCCTGCGCACCAATGCGCTGGTCAGCACCGGCGCCTGCCTGTTCGTGCTGATGACCCAGGCAGTGCCGGGCATGGCGCCCAGCGACGCGTCGCGCATCGCCGCCTACGTGGTGTCGGGCATCGGTTTTCTCGGCGGCGGCGTGATCATGCGCGACGGCTTCAACGTGCGCGGCCTGAACACCGCTGCCACGCTCTGGTGCACCGCCGCCATCGGTGTGCTGTGCAGCCTTGGTCTGCTGCTGGAAGCCACCTTGGGCAGCCTGACGGTGCTGTGCGCGAACATCCTGCTGCGTGAGATCGCCCAACGCCTCGACCGCCAGGACATGGTTCCGGCCAGCGAAGTCGAGCAACACTTCGAAGTGCGCATCGTCTGCCGCACCGAAGACGAGATTCAAGTGCGCAGCCTGATGCTGCACAGCCTGAACGACCCTGGGTTGCGTCTGCAGTCGCTGCACAGCGAAGATTTGCCCGACGCACAACGTCTTGAGGTCCGCGCCGAGTTGCTCGGCACGCCCCAGGCGCCCGCCCAACTGGAGCGCCTGGTCAGCCGGGTGAGCCTGGAGAAAGGCGTCAGCGCGGTGCGGTGGCAGCGCCACGTGCAGCCGGTGCTGACCGACTAGGGCGTATCAGGTATCGTCGCGCAGGTGCCGCTCGCGCAGCTCCTGACGCTCCTTGGCTTCGATGCACAAGGTGGCCGTGGGGCGTAGCAGCAGGCGGCGCAACCCGATCGGCTCGCCGGTTTCATCGCACCAGCCATAGTCGCCGCGCGCCAGGCGCTCAAGCGCCTGGTCGATCTTGTCCAGCAGGCGTTTTTCCCGTTCCAGAGAGCGCAGTTGCCACTGCCTTTCCTCTTCGGCGCTGCCCAGATCAGCTGGATCGCTGTGCACCTCCTGCTCGCGCAACGCACGAAACTCCTGCTCGATGCGCGTCTGCAGATCGGTACGCTGCGCCAGCAGCAGGTTGCGGAAGAACTGACGCTGGGGTTCATTCATGTAGGCTTCTGGTGCCTGTGCAAGCAACTCTTCTTCAGTCATGGGACACGCTCGTGGAAGAAATGAATCATCGATCGAATATCAATGGCAGCCCTTGGCAGCCCGGCTGCACCTGACCCTGGTGCCAGGCGAGTTGCCCCGATACGACCGTGGTGCGCACCACATGGCGGAAGGCATGGTGCTGGAACGGCGTCCAGCCGCAGTGGGCCAGCACCGGGTCATCAATGGCCGGACGCGGCGTGGCCAGTTTCTCGACCAATACCAGATCCGCCCAATACCCCTCGCGCAGGAAACCGCGCTCGCGAATACCGAATAGCCTGGCCACCGCGTGACTGGTCTTCTCCACCAGCTTTGGCAAGCTCAGCAAGCCATCGGCCACCAGCTCCAGCGCTGCCGGCAATGCGTGCTGCACCAGCGGCAGTCCTGAAGGCGCCTGGCTGTAAGGGCGTTGTTTGTCCTCGAGGGTATGGGGCGCATGATCGGTACCGATGACGTCGATGACATCGCTGGCCAGTGCCTGGCGCAGCGCATCGCGGTCTGCCCGGGTCTTGATCGAAGGGTTGCATTTGATCAGATGGCCCAGTCGTTCATAGTCGCGGTCATCGAACAGCAGATGATGCAGGCAGACCTCAGCAGTGATGCGTTTGTCGCTCAGCGCGCCTGTGCTGAACAGCGCCAACTCGCGCGCGCTGGTCAGGTGCAGTACATGCAGGCGTGTCCCCAGTCGGCGCGCCATCGCCACGGCCAGAGAAGATGAGCGGTAGCATGCCTCGGCGTCGCGGATCAATGGATGCGCTGCCGCAGGGATCGCCTCACCATGGCTGGCACGCCAGCGCGCTTCATTGGCAAGGATGCTGGGCGTGTGCTCGCAGTGCGCCAGCAGGATGGTCGGACAGTCGCGGAACAAGCGCTCGAGCACCTGCGGGTCGTCGACCAGCATATTGCCGGTGGAGGCGCCCATGAACACCTTGACCCCGGCGACTTCTCGGGGATCGAGCGCAGCGACGGTGTCCAAGTTGTCGCAGCTGACACCGAAATGAAATCCATAGTTGGCCTGGGCAGTGGCGGCGGCGCGATGCTTCTTATCGGCCAACGCCGCAAGGCTCAACGTGGCCGGAAGGGTGTTGGGCATGTCCATGAAGCTGGTAATGCCGCCCGCCACCGCCGCCCGCGATTCGCTGGCCATAGTGCCTTTGTGCGCGGCTCCGGGCTCGCGAAAATGGACTTGGTCGTCGATCATCCCAGGCATTAACCACTGACCCTGGGCGTCGATTTCCTGGTTGGCACAAGCGCCGTCGATGCTCGTGGCGATCTTGTCGATGCGTCCACGGGTCACCTGCACGTCGGCTTCGAAGACGCGGCCCTCGTTGATCAAGCGAGCGTTGCGTATCAACAGATCGGCCATGTCAGCACCCGATCAGGACAAATGCTGCCCCTGGATGGCAGGCGCAGGAATTGGGTGAGGCAGGAATGAAAGGCAGAGAGCGCACGCGGAAATCCTAAAAGAAGAATCGGGATAAAATGTTACGTTATAACAATCAAATTGCAACTGCATTCTCGGTGTCCGCCTTGACGGCACCGAAAGCAGCCCGCCCCTCCCCACCCCAATGGCGCCTAAAAAAAGCGAGATAAATCAAACTTTCTCCACCGGCCGTGGCTCAACCGAACGCGACACTGACGTCGCGCCCACGGATAAGGAGTGACACATGAGCAATCTCTTCCTCAAGCGAGCCGGACTGTGCATGGCCATGGGACTGGCCTCGGTACAAGCGATGGCCGCCACCTCGGACGATTTCGTCGATGCTGCTGTAGAGGCAGGTATCGCGGAAGTGGTCACCGGCAACCTGGCGCTGGAAAAGAGCAAGGACGCCGAAATCAAGACCTTCGCTCAGCAGATGGTCACCGATCACACCAAAGTGAATCAGCAGTTGACCGAGTTGGCGGGCAAGCTGGACATCAAGGTGCCGGATGACGCTGCGCTGACCGACAAGATCAAGAAAGTGATCCTGGAATGGCGTGATGAGTCCTTTGACAAGTCCTACGTCAACAATCAGGTCGCTGCACACGAAAAAGCCGTGGAGCTGTACAAGAAGGAGGCTCAGTCCTCCGACAAGGCCGAGCTGAAGGCCTTTGCCGTTCAGACCTTGCCTGCGCTGGAAAAGCACCTGCAGGAAGCCAAGCAACTGCAAACCAAGCACGGCAAGTGATTCACCGGTAACCAATGAGGTTCGATATGAGTGACGATGACCTGCGAGCCGAGGTGCTGACCCGGTTGCGACACGCCCACCCTCACGGCTTGGGTAAGGAGATCCTGGACAACTACCGCGGCGAAATGGCTGTGGCCGGGATGCTCAAGTCGTTGCAAGAAGAGGGGTTGATCCATGACGGCTGCGTCAGCGTCGATGCTGATCAGCAACTCGACGTCAGCTACCCCATCAAGCTATCCAGCGCCGGCGTAGAGGCGGCGAAGAAACTGGAAGGCTGAAGGCCTAGAGCCTCGGTGGCTGCCTGCGCAGCGCCGAGGCTCGTCGCGTCAGTGGTGGTCTTTCTTTTCGTGATCCTTGGGCGCAATGGCCGGACCTTGCGGGTCTACCTGAGGATCTTCCAGATCCGGCGAATCCGGATCGAATCCAAGATCTTTTTCCCCAGAACTCTCTTCCGAAGAATGCGGCCCTTCATTGTGATGTAAAGGAGTTTTGTGTGTACTCATCTTCTACTCTCCTCGAACGTGTCTATGAAAGAGCCTGTCACGGCGGGGAAGTTTGATTTATCTGCTTCTCACGCTCCTCGGCGGCCGGGGCGAGCTGCGCAGATCGAGCTTCGCTGAGCGTCAGCCGATCTTGCAGCCGTTCTACCAGGCGTGCCTGCTCAAGAGTCAACTCACGCTGGGTTTCCAAGGCCTGACGATCATTATCCCACTGCCGGCGCAACTCTTCGCTGGCGCCCTGGGCCTGAGCCAGGATCGAGCGCAGTCCCTGGACCTGGGCGTCGCGCTGCTCCAGTTGTTCATCGAGCTGCTTGCGCTCCGCTTGTTGCTGTCGATTCTCGACTGACAACCGCTCATTGTCGCGGTGCAGTCGGGTCAGTTCTTCCTGGCGTACCACCATCCCCTGCTGCATCTGGCGCAATTCCACCTGCAATTGCTGCACCTGCGCCTCATGGCGACGTTGATCCTGCTCGCGCTGCTCACGGCTGGCGCTGCGGTAATGCTCCAAGGCATCGCGGGCATTGCGGTGCTTGTCTTCGAGTGACCGAATCTGTTCAGCCTTATCGTTCAGGCGCACTTTGAGCTCGCCCAAAGACTGGTTGAGGCTGGCGCTGCGCAGTTGCTCGCTCTGAAGGCTGGCCAGGGTCGTCTCGAGTCGCTCGGATTGACTCTGCAACGCGCTGGCCTGGATCTGCTGTTGCTGATCGGCGGCTACAAGCGCTTGCTCGGCCAAACTCAGTTGTGTCCGCATCTGTTCGATCTGGGCATCGAACGCAGCTTGAGCCAGGGCAACGCGGGCCTCGGCTTCCTCATTGAGTTGGTCTGCAAGCTGCTGCACATAGCGGCCCAACGTCTCACCCAGCGCCGGGGCACTTTGCACGGGCAACTGCGCATCCAGCTCTTTCAAATAACGATGAATGGTGGTCTTCGACCCGGTATTGCCGAGCTCGATACGGACGGCATCAATGCTGGGATGCTCGCCCCTGGCGATGAGAGCCTGACGCGCCCGCTGCACCACCGCCTTATTGATGCCTCCACGGGCCATGATGACTCCTACGATTTCGTAATGTATTACGTACCATGTAATTACATACTAAAAATCAAAATTATTCCACCTCAATTCCTGATGCGAATACATTCAATAATCACGGGTTATCGAATGTGAGGGTGTGCGGACGCGCTGCCAGGCGCGGCAGGCGCACGAATTAACATGAAATGGGTCGAGGCTGCCGAATGCGTCAGCGTGGGGGAATCAGCGGCGTGTGGGCGTAGCAATCTTCAGGGTCGCGATGTCCAGAAGGCTGAAGAATCCGTTGCTCCACCCTCCCGTATCCAAGTGCCAGACATTACCCAAGACTCTGTACTCGGGCACCGGGGTGTGACCGACCAGCAGCGCGCGCAGGCCTTCAACCGGTCTGGCATCGTGCGTTTTCAGTCGCCGCCGGGACCATTGGCAGACCTCCTGCACATTCTGATCGCCGACCTCCAGGCCGGCGCGCAGTTGCTGCCAGTCCGGAAACGGGCTGTCCGCGTGCAACAACCCAATCAGGCCCAGCGGCGTGGGTATTTGCATAGCGATGGGCAGCGCTTCGAAATGTTCGACCAAATGCAACTGCTCGCTCGGCGCCAAGTCCAGAAACCAGCTGCCACCCGCCGCACGGTACATATCCAGATCGAGTTGACCACCGCGCACGTGCGTGATTGCCAACGCTTCGTGATTGCCTTGCACTGCATGAAACCAGGGCTGCGCCAGCCAATGCAGAACATCCGCGCTGGCAGGACCGCGATCCACCAGATCGCCGACGCTGAAGAGTCGGTCCACCGAGGGATCGAAGGCGATGAGCTCCAGCGCCGCCTGCAGGCGCTGGAAATGACCATGAATATCACCTACCGCCATGTCGCGGCCTGCGGTGTTGGCCGTCATGCTCTGAAAGCGCAGCATTCTCTATAACCTCTCGACAGACCGCCCGCATTCGTAGGGTACTGCTTAGGCTGTGGCGGATAGCATGGCATAAGGTTGGGTCACGCGATGAACGTGGAAATCTCAGTTTCACTGGGTAAAAGTCTGCGCACGTGGTTATCTTTGACACTTGTCTCGACCAAGGACGGATCCGCGTGAAATACCTGCTGCTGATCATCGCCAGCTATGCCATTTGCTATTACCTGGTCGGTTTGCTGATTCACGGCAGGCTGGCCGACATCGCCGAAGGTCTGCGTCATCGGCCTGACGCTCCGACCCCGGGCGAATACCTGCGCAACGTCGAGGCGCATGCTCGCCAGTCTCACCGCCACTACACAATGCTTGCGGGAACGTTGGTCAGCCTCGTGGCCTGTGTCTTGGCATGGGCGTTCAGCCGCTGAGCACTCAGAACAGAGATAAGCTCTGGCGTCCCTCGAGCGCCAGCAGGAAGTGCTTGGCCGCCAGCCCACCGGCAAAGCCCGTCAGGCTGCCCGACGCGCCGATCACCCGGTGACATGGCGCGATGATCGAGATGGGATTGCGACCATTGGCCGCCCCGACCGCCCGCACCGCCGAAGGATTGCCGATCTGACGAGCGATATCGCTGTAGCTGCGGGTCTGCCCGAAGGGGATGGTCAGCAACGCCGCCCAGACTTGGCGCTGGAAGTCGGTGCCGGCAAAATCCAATGAAAGTTCGAAGCGCTCACGCTGCCCCGCGAAGTATTCACCCAGTTGGCGAGCGGTTTCACGCAACACCGGCAAGCTGTCCTCGCGGTGTAGCTCACCGAGCCGCACCCGGTTCTCACGCTCTTCTTCCCAAAGTACGGCAGCCAGACACTCGCCACGCGCGACCAGTGTCAAAGTGCCTACGGGTGATGGCATCAAGGTATAGGCGTTGGACACGGATGGCTCCTGGAAGGGATGAGACACCTGGCACACTAATCGGGGTCATCGGGTGGATCCAGTTTTTTCCAACTACAGATCTTTGCGACACTATCTTCACGACATTTTCACCTGGCGGCTGGCAAGGTTAAGCCACATCCGTGAAATACTTCGCCCGCCCTCCCCAGCGGGCTTTTCTTTGCCCGCCATTCAGCAATAGTTACCTGATCGCGACACCCGCGCCCCTTTCCCAAGATTTTGTTTGCTTGGCGAGTGCAGCCTTTTGACGCATCATGTGCCTCGCGCAGCGCTGCCCTGGGCGCCGAGCATCCGCCAGCCCTCACGCTAGACGCTGCCGTTCAGCTTATCGTTTCGAGTGACCTGACCATGCTCCAGCTGATTGATGCATTTCGCCAAAAAGCGCTTGGCGTCATGGCCGTTGGTGGGCCAGTGCTTCCATTGCTGGAAGCCTTCGTGAACGCCCTGCAGGCTGAAATGCCCGGCACTACGGTAGGCGTCACCGTCCTGGACAAACCCGGGAAAACCTTTCGCCACGCCATTTTTCCAGCGTTGCCGGAACAGTTCGGCGCCCAGCTGGTAGGCAATCTGATCACGGGCACACGTGGCTCATGCGGCATGGCGGTGATGACAGGACGTCCGGTCGAAGTACCGAACGTCGCCTGCGACTCGCGATTTTCTGCCGAATGGAAAGCGCTGTTCCACGCCCATGGTCTGCAATCGCTGGTGTCGTTCCCCGCACTGAGCAACGAAGGCGTGGTGCAAGGCAGCATCGCCGTCATCCATCCACTCGACGTGCCTTTGAGCGGGGACCAGCGTGAGCTGCTTGGTCATGCCACCGAGCTGTGCGCGCACCTGTTCGCCTATAGCAGAACGCAAGAGGCGGCGAAGATTCTGGTCGAGGAGCTCGACCACCGCATGCGCAACCTGTTTACCACCATCGGCGCCATGGCCGTCTTCACCTCACGCAATTACCCCGACCCCGCGAACTTTCGCAAGGCGTTCGAGGGACGCCTGGTGATGATGCAAAAAGCCCACGCGCTGGCCGTCACTCACCAGCAAACCGGCTTGCTCGAACTGCTGCAGGACACCTTGGCGCCCTACAGTTGCACGCACCAGACGCTTTTCAACGGTCCTGCGATCACCCTGGCACCGGAGGCTGCGTCCTCCATCGCCCTGGTACTGCATGAGCTGTCGACCAATGCTGCCAAGTACGGCGCATTCTCCGAACCTGGCGGGAGACTCAATGTCGCTTGGTCGCTGCGCACCGGCGAAGAGAGCGACCCCTATTTCGACCTGACCTGGCAGGAAGGAAACGGCCCACCGGTAACAGCGCCCACCCACAAGGGCTACGGCACGTTGATGATCAACGGCAGCCTGCGCAATGCGTTCGATGGCAGTGCGAGCCTGACTTACGACCCACAGGGTTTCAGTTGCAGTATCAGTGCGCCGTTCACGACGAGGCTGGGCATTGCCGGGGCCTCGCCTGAACAGCTACCGTAGCCCGGCGCTTATCCGCGAAGCGCCTCCAGACGTTCCCGCCCTGCCTGGGTGATCGCATTCTCGCCTTCATCGCTGATGCGATAACGGCCCGACGCCATTTTGCTGATCGAGAACCTCACCAGCCCGCTTCTGGACAGCGCGTCCCCTGCATCGAAGCTCATGGCCTGCTCCAGATCGAAGAGCTTGATCTCGCCGATCTTGAAGCGGGCAAACGCCACGAGGGCGGCATCCATTTCTCGCTGACTGATTGATTGAACAGTGTCCATCTGACCTCCCCAATGGTGAGTGCCCGGTCCATGGGCATACAGGCAACGAACCGGACAGGTTGTGTTGAAGGCGCAACCTACTATGGCGTGCCTGACGGTGCCACTGGCTTTGCATCCAGGCTGGATGGACAGGCAGCGGGCAGTGCCTGTAGACCTCTCTTGCAGTTCTGGGCGCCCGCCGGTATTGATAACGGGTTTTCCCACGTCACGAAGAGGCTTCATGGATAAAGTTCTGACGGTCTTCGCCTCCGGGGTAATGCCAATACTGGCTATCGCGTTTGCGATTTGGGCGTATCGATACAACTCGAAGAGGTGGCGCTTGAAAGTTGATACTGAGCTGCAGAACGCCTTGAGCGACCTCGGAGTGGACGCCTACACATTGATCGTGGACAAACTCACGCCGCCTAATGCTGAAAGGTCAGCCAATGTCTATCGCCTCCTCCACGATGAACACGAACGCTACTTCCTGTTCATGAAAGTCGGAGGACAGCCCGGCGTACTCAAGTCATTGAGCAAGGAACGTGCGCTATTGGCTGCGAAGATGAATGGGTGAGACGGTTGATTGAACATGACGTGCAATCGTCACCTACTACCCCGGCCGCACAAGGAAGGCGACATGACTGTAAACATCAATAACCTCACCCTCACTACACCCCTACCGACATCGGCGAAGAACCCGGTTGCGCTTGAGATGAAAGGCTCGGAGGCGATCGCGAAATACCCCAGCATCATCAAGGTACTGGACGACGGGTCTGTCCAGCTCTCAGCGCCCACAAAAGGCGCGTCGAGCAAAAGCACACGGCGAACCCGTTGCGAGTGGTCTGAATCCACAAATTGGACGCTGGCGAGTGCAACTGAACACCTGAACCGGCAAACGATGCGACTTACCAAAGTCAACTCAGCACACAAGGTGGTGGTTTCGCAGATGCATGTGAGAGGTGATGACGGACCGCCCGTCAAGGTGTTCTGGAACAAGGGCAGCCTCACCCTGGGTTTTCGCCGGACCTATAACCAAGCCACGCCAACTAACATGACAGTGCTGGAAAATGTGCCGCTGGGTGCCGAGTTCACCGTGACCCTACAGGCCACCGCCCAGGGCCAGATAACAGTGACTGCGAAATGCAACGGCGCTTCCGGATCCTGCGGTCCTCTTCAATTCGATAAGACGTGGAGTTCACAGCGCTTCGAATTCCATGGCGGCGTCTACAATCAGGTCGATCAAACTGAAACGACGCCGGCTGACGATGGTTCGATTTGCATCATCTCCACGCTTTCGCTCACCCATCGCTGATAACCAGCAATGCCCACCCCGTGTTCACCTCACACTACATCCGTAGTAAGGAACGATCATGCAAACGACAGGTAATACTCTTCTGGTCACCGGCGGCGGCAGCGGTATCGGCCTGGAATTGGCCAAGGCGTTTTCAGCCCTGGGCAACGAGGTGATCATCGCCGGGCGGCGCGAGTCGGTGTTGCGTCAGCAGGTGGCGGATAACCCCGGCCTGCAGTACAAAGTGCTGGACGTCAGCGATGCCGAAGATCTGCAGCGCGTGGCACAGGCGTTGATCCGCGACTACCCGACTTTGAACGGCGTGCTGCATGCCGCGGGCATCATGCGCGGCGAATCACTCAGAGCAGGCCCCACCGAACTGGATGCCACCATCACCACCAACCTACTAGGCCCCATGCGTCTGGACGGCTGGCTACTGCCGCACTTTTTGCAACAACCTCACGCGACGATCATTACCGTGTCTTCAGGGCTGGCGTTTCTGCCATTAGCCCTCACGCCCAGCTACAGCGCCAGCAAAGCGGCGATTCATTCCTACACGCAGTCACTGCGCTATCAATTGAAAGACACCTGTGTGCGCGTGCATGAAATCGCCCCGCCCTACGTACAAACCGAGTTGATGGGCCAGCGTCAGGCGAACGATCCCCATGCCATGCCGTTGCGTGAGTTCATCGACGAGGTGATGGCGATCTTCGAGCACTCACCGGATGCGGACGAGATTCTGGTGGAACGAGTGAAGCCATTGCGCTTCGCCGAGCGCGGCGAGGATTACACGGGATTCTTCAGGCGGTTCAATGATCAGATGGCGGCGGCGAGGGAGGGAGAATAACGCCGTACATCAGGCTTGGCGGCTGGCGAAATGTTGACGTTTGGTATTCAAACCGGCATACCCGCAAAGCCCTTTCTGCTCCAGCCGGGCAAAGGTGGGCTGTGGATCGACGAGCCAAGTGTTACAATCCGCCACTTCAAATCAGCGTTCAAGGCGCTGAACATCCGTGAACGCAGTCAGTACGACACCCGCCACGCCTACGCAACTCTGTGCCTGATGCCTGGGATGAACCCCGCGTTCATCGCCAATCAGCTCGGCCATAGCGTAGAGCTGTTGCTCTCTACCTACGCGAAATGGATCAGCTCCTCCTCGGACTGGAGGGAGCTGGAGAAGCTGCCGCCCCGAGTCGAACGGGCCGAAAAATGGCCCGACAGCGCCGGGATAGCCTAAATACACCTCTGGAACCCCCGCAGGACAAGCACTTGATCTCCACAGCCAACATCACCATGCAGTTCGGCTCCAAGCCCCTGTTCGAGAACGTCTCCGTCAAATTCAACAACGGCAACCGCTACGGCCTGATCGGCGCCAACGGTTGCGGCAAGTCGACCTTCATGAAAATCCTGGGCGGCGATCTGGAGCCCAGCGCCGGCCAGGTGATGCTCGAGCCCAACACGCGCCTGGGCAAGCTGCGTCAGGATCAGTTCGCCTATGAGCAGTTCAGTGTCATCGACACGGTGATCATGGGTCACAGCCAACTGTGGAAGGTCAAGGCCGAACGCGACCGCATCTACTCGCTGCCGGAAATGACCGAGGAAGACGGCATGGCCGTCGCCGAGCTGGAAACCGAGTTCGCTGAAATGGACGGCTACACCGCCGAATCGCGTGCCGGCGAACTGCTGCTGGGCCTGGGTATTCCGCTGGAGCAGCATTTCGGTCCGATGAGCGAAGTGGCGCCGGGCTGGAAACTGCGCGTGCTGCTGGCCCAGGCGCTGTTCTCCGATCCGGACGTGCTGCTGCTCGACGAGCCGACCAACCACCTGGACATCAACACCATCCGCTGGCTGGAAAACGTGCTCACGGCGCGCAACAGTACCATGGTGATCATTTCCCACGACCGTCACTTCCTCAACAGCGTCTGCACCCACATGGCCGACCTGGACTACGGTGAACTGCGTCTGTTCCCAGGCAACTACGACGAGTACATGACCGCCGCCACCCAGGCCCGCGAACAGTTGCTCTCGGACAACGCCAAGAAGAAAGCGCAGATCGCCGAGCTGCAGACCTTCGTCAGCCGCTTCTCGGCCAACGCCTCCAAGGCCAAGCAGGCCACTTCCCGGGCCAAGCAGATCGACAAGATCCAGCTTGCCGAGGTCAAGCCCTCCAGCCGGGTCAGTCCGTTCATCCGCTTCGAGCAGACCAAGAAACTGCACCGTCAGGCCGTGGTCGTGGAAAAAATGGCCAAGGCCTTCGACGACAAGGTGCTGTTCAAGAACTTCGACATCACCGTCGAAGCCGGCGAGCGCGTGGCGATCATCGGCCCCAACGGCATCGGCAAGACCACGCTGCTGCGCACCCTGGTCGGTGAGCTGCAGCCCGACGCCGGTTCGGTCAAGTGGACCGACAGCGCCGAGGTAGGTTACTACGCGCAGGATCATGCTCACGACTTCGAAGACGACGTGACCCTGTTCGACTGGATGGGTCAGTGGACCAGTGGCGAGCAGGTCATCCGTGGCACGCTCGGCCGCATGCTGTTCTCCAACGACGAGATTCTCAAGTCGGTCAAAGTGATTTCCGGTGGTGAGCAAGGCCGTATGCTGTTCGGCAAGCTGACCCTGCAGAAGCCCAACGTGCTGGTGATGGACGAGCCGACCAACCACCTGGACATGGAATCCATCGAGGCGCTGAACCTGGCGCTGGAGAACTATCCGGGCACCCTGCTGTTCGTCAGCCATGACCGCGAGTTCGTATCCTCGCTGGCCACGCGTATCATCGAGCTGTCGGCCGATGGCGTGATCGACTTCAGCGGCACGTACGATGACTACCTGCGTAGTCAGGGTGTGGTGTTCTAAGTCCTCACGGACGATGCACTAAGGGCTGCCTGGCAGCCCTTTTTTGCGAGCGCTGTTCAGCTGGGTTGCAGGGAACCTGCCGGAAGGCGAATCCTGAATTGCGCCCCGCCCAAGGCGGACTGCGCCGCCGTCAGGGTTCCGCCCTGCCCCTCGATGGCTCGACGGCTGATCGCCAAGCCCAGGCCGAAGCCACCGGTACTGCGGTCTCGGCTGCGGTCCAGACGATAGAACGGCTGGAAAATTCGCTCGCGTTCTTCGGGCGGAATGCCGATTCCATCATCCTCCACCGTCAGCAGGCAAGCCCGGTCGGCTTCCTGGGTCAGGCGCAGCAGCAGGCGTCGGTCGCAGTAGCGCATGGCGTTGCGCACCAGATTCTGTACCGCCCGCGCTGTCAGCCGCGGATCGAGCACGAAGCGCGGCAGCCCCTCATCGGCGTGCACCTCCCATTGGATGCCGCGCCCGTCGAGCTCTTCGGCGAAACCCCCGATCACGCTGTCGACCAGTTCGACCAGCGACACCTCCACCCGCTCGCGCACCTGCTCGGCGTTGTCCAGCCGACTGTAGGACAAAAGCTCCAACACCAGTTCGTCCAGCTCGCGCACATGCCCGACCAGTTCCAGCAGACGCTTGCGACTGGCGGCGGGCACCTCGTCGAACAGCAGTACCAGCCCGAAGTCCAGCCGGGTCAACGGCGTACGTAGCTCGTGAGAGACGGCATCGAGCAGCTCGCGCTGTTGCCTGACCTGGCGCTCCAGGTCGCCGGCCATGGTGTCGAACACCCCAGCCAGCTCGCCGATGTTGGAGCGCGGGGAAATCTGCGTGCGCTCGGACATCTCGCCGCGCCCCAGGCGTCGGGCGGTGTCCTTGAGCCGCTCCAGGTCACGCCAGTGCGGCCAGACCCACAGCAGCAGGCAGCCGAGCATGGCCGCGCCGATCAGTACCGTCACGCCCCACGACAACACGTTGATGTCCAGCGGGTCCGGTGGCGAGTTCAGACGCACGAACCAATTGCGATCCAGCGGCGCCATGATGGTCTGGTAATAACCCCAGTCCGCCAGGCGCAAGGCGTGCTGCCCGCGTTCCAGGCGTGCGCGCTCGACCGGCTTGAGATCCGGGTCGTCCATGCGCAGCAGTTGCACCTGCAAGGGTGCGAACGCGGCAGCCAGTTCCTGCTCCACCTGCGGCCAGCGTGACTGAGGCGCCTGCTGGAACTGACGGACGATCAGCGATTGCACACCACGGGTCTGATCCAGGTTGTAGGCCATGAAACGATCGTGGAACGCACCGACTATGGCATCGGGAATCAGCAGCAGCGCGCCGGCGTAGGCGACGATGATCAGCAGGTAGAGTCGTACCAGGAACTTGAGCATGGCGGCTCAGTACTCCCACTCGAGCCGGCTGAACAAGTAACCCTTGCCCCACACGGTCTTGATCTTGCGTGCTTCGCCGGCGTGATCGTCGAACTTGCGCCGCAGCTTGGAGATCGCCACGTCCACGGAGCGGTCGGTGCCGTTGAACTCGATACCACGCAGCTGCTGCAGGATACGGTCGCGACTGAGCACCTCGCCGGCATTGCGCGCCAGCACCACCAGCAGGTTGTACTCACCACTGGACAGCTCGACCTCGGCGCCGCGCCAACTGACTGTTCGCTCGGCCAGATCGATGCTCAGCCCACCGATTTCGATCAGCTCGTGGTCCAGGCGCGGCTCGCCCACGCTGCTACGGCGCAGCAAAGTGCGTACACGGGCCAGCAACACGCGTGGCTCGCACGGCTTGTTGACGTAGTCATCGGCACCCATCTCCAGGCCCAATACCTGATCATGGCTGTCATCGCGAGCGGTGAGCATGAGAATCGGCAGGCTCTGCGACTCCTGGCGCAGCAGGCGACAGACCTGCAATCCATCCAGCCCCGGCAGCATCAGGTCGAGCACCACCAGGTCCGGACGCTGGCGGCGGAACTCCTCGAGCACGTGGTCGCCACGGGCGATCACCCGGACATGGAAATCGTTGCGTTGCAGGTAGCTGGCGATCAGCTCCGACAGCGCGCTGTCGTCTTCGACCAGGAGTATGTTGGGCATGGGCGCTTGAAAGTCATCAGAGTGAAAAGGCCGACACGGCCCGTTGCCCGCAGGATATAGAATCCTACGCAGCGCACAGCACGCTCCTTACACTTTTTCACACACGACCTACATAGCTTAACAGCCCGCACGCGAACGGCTGCCGTAGCATAGGCACGATCCTATCTGGAAGATCCGTATGTCTATTCCCTTCTTCAAGCGCCGTCTGGCGCTTTTGACCGTGCTGGGCTTGGTCCTGGCCGGTTGCGACGATGCCAACGATCAGGAAACCGACGCGGCGGCCCCGCAGGTCCGGGTCGAGACCGTGCAGCCGCAGGCTCTGGCCATCAGCACCGAACTGAGCGGGCGTATTCTGGCGCCAAGAACTGCCGAGGTGCGCGCCCGCGTCGCCGGCGTGGTGCTCAAGCGGGTGTACCGCGAAGGCAGCGACGTCAAGCAAGGCGATGTGCTGTTCCTGATCGACCCGGCACCGTTCAAGGCCGATCACGACAGCGCTCGCGCTGCCCTCGCCCGCGCCGAGGCTACCATGTACCAGGCGCGGCTTCAGGAGCAGCGCTACCGGCAGTTGGTCGAAGAAAATGCCGTGAGCCGTCAGGAATACGACAACGCCCGTGCCGCCTTCCTGCAGGGCGGTGCCCAGGTGGCCGAGGCCAGGGCAGCACTGGAGCGTGCGCGACTGAACTTGGGCTACGCCACGGTCACCGCACCGATTTCAGGCCGTATCGGCCGCGCCCTGGTCACCGAGGGCGCTCTGGTCGGACAGAGCGAGGCCACCGGGATGGCCGTCATCCAGCAACTCGACCCGATCCATGCCGACGTCACCCAGTCGACCCGCGACCTCAGTGCCTTGCGCCGCGCCCTGCGCGCCGGCGAATTGCAGCAGGTCGGCCCCGACCAGGCCCGCGCCACGCTGATTCAGGACGACGGCAGTGCCTACCCGCTGCCGGGCAAGCTGTTGTTCTCCGACATCAGCGTCGACCCGAGCACCAACCAGATTACCTTGCGCAGCGAGTTCCCCAATCCAGACCTGGACCTGCTGCCCGGCAGCTATGTGCGCGTGCGACTGGAGCAGGCGGTACAGCCCAAGGGCCTGAGCGTGCCGCAGCGGGCGATTCTGCGCGACAGCGCCGGCGTACCCAAGGTGCTGGTGGTCGATGACCAGCAGCGTATCGAAGAGCGCCAGGTGGTCCTGGGCAGTGCCCAGGGTGACCGCTGGATCGTCAGCGAAGGGCTGACGCCTGGCGAACGCGTGGTGGTCGAGGGCCTGCAGCACGTCAAGGTCGGAGATCAAGTGCAAGTCGACGCCGACAAGTCCGCTCAACCCCTCGTCAAGCACACCGGCCAGTGAGGGCCTGACCCATGCCGCAGTTCTTCATCGACCGCCCGATCTTCGCTTGGGTGGTCGCCTTGTTCATCCTGCTCGCCGGCGCGCTGGCCATTCCGCAGTTGCCGGTCGCCCAGTATCCCGACGTCGCGCCGCCGCAGGTGGAAATCTACGCCGTGTACCCAGGCGCCTCGGCGCAGACCATGGATGAGAGCGTGGTCAGCGTCATCGAGCAGGAGCTCAATGGCGCCGATAATCTGCTGTATTTCGAATCCCAGAGCAGCCTGGGCAGTGCCACCATCACCGCCACCTTCGAGCCAGGCACGGTGCCCGACCTGGCCCAGGTCGATGTGCAGAACCGTCTGAAAGTGGTCGAGTCGCGTCTGCCGCGACCGGTCACTCAGCAAGGCCTGCAAGTGGAAAAGGTCTCAACCGGCTTTCTGCTGCTCGGCACCCTCACCTCCGAAGACGGCAGCTACGATGAAATCGCCCTGAGCGATCTGCTGGCGCGCAACGTCATGAACGAGGTCCGCCGCATCAAGGGTGTCGGCAAGGCCCAGCTCTATGGCTCGGAACGGGCCATGCGGATCTGGATCGATCCGGCCAAGCTGGTCGGCTTCGCCCTCACGCCTCAGGACGTGGCCAGCGCCATTACGGCGCAGAACGCGCAGGTGGCGCCTGGCAGCATCGGCGATCTGCCCACCCGGCCGACCCAGGAAATCACCGCCAACGTGGTGGTCAAGGGTCAGCTCAGCACGCCGGAAGAGTTCGCCGCCATCGTGCTGCGGGCCAATCCCGATGGCTCGGTGGTCACCGTTGGCGATGTCGCTCGCGTCGAGATCGGCGCCCAGGAGTACCAATACGGCACGCGCCTGAACGGCAAGGCGACCAGCGCGTTCAGCGTCAAGCTGTCCCCGGGTGCCAACGCCATGGAAACGGCCACGCTGGTGCGGCAGAAGATGGACGAGCTGTCGCGCTACTTCCCTGCCGGGGTCAAATACGACATCCCTTACGACACCTCGCCGTTCGTCAAGGTCTCGATCAAGCAGGTGATCAGCACGCTATTCGAAGCGATGCTGCTGGTGTTCGCGGTGATGTTCCTGTTCCTGCAGAACATCCGTTACACCCTGATCCCCACCCTTGTTGTGCCAGTCGCACTCATGGGCACCTTCGCCGTGATGCTCGCGCTGGGTTTCTCGGTCAATGTGCTGACCCTGTTCGGCATGGTGCTGGCCATCGGCATCCTGGTCGATGATGCCATCGTGGTGGTGGAAAACGTCGAGCGGATCATGGCCGAGGAAGGTCTAGGTCCCAAGGAGGCGACGCGCAAGGCGATGGGGCAGATCAGCGGCGCGATCATCGGCATCACCCTGGTGCTGGTGGCCGTATTCCTGCCCATGGCATTCATGAAAGGCTCGGTGGGCGTGATCTACCAGCAATTTTCGCTGTCGATGGCGGTGTCGATCCTGTTCTCCGCTTTCCTGGCGCTGAGCCTCACGCCCGCCCTGTGCGCGACCCTGCTCAAGCCCATCGCCAAAGGCGAGCATCATGAGCGTAAAGGCTTCTTCGGCTGGTTCAATCGCCGCTTCGAGGGCATGAGCCAGGGATACCAGCGCTGGGTCGCCCACGCCCTGGCCCGCAGTGGCCGCTACCTGCTGCTGTACGGTTTGCTGGTGGCGGTGCTGGGCTACGGCTTCAGCCAGTTACCCAGCGCCTTCCTGCCCACCGAGGACCAGGGTTACACCATCACCGACATCCAGTTGCCCCCAGGGGCAAGCCGCATGCGTACCGAACAGGTCGCCGCGCAGATCGAAGCCCACAACGCCCAGGAACCGGGCGTGGGCAACACCACCATGATCCTCGGCTTCAGCTTCTCGGGCACTGGCCAGAACGCGGCGCTGGCCTTCACCACACTCAAGGACTGGTCCGAGCGTGGCGCCGACGACAGCGCGCAGTCGATCGCCGATCGCGCGACCATCGCGTTCTCGGCGCTCAAGGATGCTGTGGCCTACTCAGTGCTGCCGCCGCCGGTGGACGGACTGGGCGAGTCGACCGGCTTCGAGTTCCGCCTGCAGGACCGCGGCGGCATGGGCCATGCCGGTCTCATGGCGGCCCGCGACGAGCTGCTGGCCCAGGCACGCAAGAGCAAGGTGCTGACCAACGTACGTGAGGCATCGTTGGCCGAGAGCCCGCAGGTGCAACTGGAAGTGGACCGCCGTCAGGCCAATGCGCTGGGTGTGTCCTTCGCCGACATCGGCGCCGTGCTCGACACTTCCGTGGGCTCGAACTACGTCAACGACTTCCCCAACCAGGGCCGCATGCAACGCGTGGTGGTTCAAGCCGAGGGCGATCAACGCAGCCAGGTCGAGGATCTGCTGAAGATCCACGTACGCAACGCCAGCGGCAAGATGGTGCCGCTCGGCGCTTTCGTGCAGGCACGCTGGCTCAGCGGCCCGGTGCAACTGACGCGCTACAACGGTTACCCGGCGGTGTCGATTTCCGGTGAGCCAGCAGCAGGCCACAGCTCGGGCGAGGCAATGGCGGAAATCCAGCGCCTGGTCGATGCGCTGCCCGCCGGCAGTGCGCTGGAATGGACTGGTCTGTCCTTGCAGGAGCGCTTGTCCGGTAGCCAGGCACCTGTGCTGTTGGCCCTGTCGCTGCTGGTGGTGTTCCTGTGCCTGGCAGCGCTCTACGAGAGCTGGTCGATCCCTACGGCGGTGCTGCTGGTGGTGCCGTTGGGCGTATTGGGTGCGGTGCTGGCGGTGACCCTGCGCGGCATGCCCAACGACGTCTTCTTCAAAGTCGGCCTGATCACCCTGATCGGTCTGTCGGCGAAGAATGCCATCCTGATCATCGAGTTCGCCAAGAGCCTGGTCGATCAAGGCGTGGACGCCGCCGATGCGGCCATGCAGGCCGCCAAGCTGCGACTGCGCCCCATCGTCATGACCTCGCTGGCGTTCATCCTCGGCGTGGTGCCGCTGGCCATTGCCAGCGGTGCCAGCTCGGCCAGCCAGCAAGCCATTGGCACCGGCGTGATAGGCGGCATGCTCAGTGCGACCCTGGCCGTGGTGTTCGTGCCGGTGTTCTTCGTGGTGGTCATGCGTATTGCCGGTCACCGCAGCGCCAAGCCGGACGCCTGACTGGACAAGCCAGGCGTTGAATGAGAGGGTTCCGGGCAGTCACTGTCCGGAGCCCTTTTCAATGCCTGCTGCCCTGCCCCCCTGTTCCGTTCTGATCCTCGCCGGAGGCCGTGGCCAGCGCATGGGCGGGCGTGACAAGGGCTTGCTGCCTTGGCGTGGCGAGCCGCTGGTGGCGCACATACAGCGCGTGGTTCGGCCGCTCACCGATGACGTGGTGATCTCGTGCAACCGCAACCAGCAGCTCTATGCCGGCTTCGCCGACTGCTGCGTGGGCGATGAAGACAGGGATTATCCAGGACCGCTCGCTGGCGTTATCGCCGGCCTGCAGGTGGTGCGTCATGAATGGGTGGTGGTACTGGCGTGTGATTCGCCGCTGATCGACCGTGAATTGATCGACGCCCTGCGCCAGCTCGCGGCGGCCGAAGAGGCCACCGCGATGGTGCGTCAGAGCGGTTATTGGCAGCCGATGTTCAGCGTCTTGCCTCGTCGACTGCTCCCGGTACTCGAACATGCCTGGCAGGCTGGCGAACGCAGCCTGCAGAAAGCGCTGCAGCACGAGCGCGTAGTTGGCTTGGAGTGTACTGCAAACGACCTTCGCCTGAGCAATTTCAACACCCCACAGTTGCTCGAGCCGTGAAAACGTCGAGCACAGGCCACGGCTTTTGGCAACGTCCCGTGAGGGCGGCTGAAACCGCCCTCACAGCAGCGGGTTCGACTCCAGGGGCACCGCTCATATCGCTCAGGCGTCGGCCCCACAGCGTCCCGAACTGGAAAACCTCTTCACATCTACTGGTGGTGGGACGAACTCGGGACCCTGCCCCGAAGGCCGCCAGCGCACATCGGACAGCCCATAGCGCTCAGCCATCGGCCGGCTGACCTTCTTGATGGAATGCTGGCCAAACCGGGGAATGATGCCCACGCCCGCGTCGCAGCTTGCCCAGTGCCAAGCTGCGGCATTGTCCATACGTTCCAGCCGAATGATGAAAGTCCGGTATTCCCCATGAAGCGCGTACTCGATCACGTACAACTGCTGTCCTGCCATTGGACTCTCCTCATCAGTTCAGGCTAATGGAGCGGGCACTGAATCAAAAAATTCCGTTTTTTTGACTGATTGGTCACTCAATAGCGCCAACGCGTCGTTCAGAACTCCGCAGCCGCACCTTTGGTCCCAAGATTACGACCTACAGCGGAGACACAGCGTGCACGATATCGACTCTCACTCCTGCCAACAGGGCGAACCGCAACGCGACAGCGGTGGCTGGCTGCTGCTCGAGCACTACGCTGCCCTGGGCGATGGCCGATCAGTGGCGCTGATCGGCCTGGATGGTTCGATCGATTGGTGGTGCGTCCCGCACATGGACTCTCCCCCCCTGTTCGATCGGCTGCTGGCCCCCTCCACCGGAGGCTTCTTCGCCATCACGCCACGCGAACCTTTCCACGTCCAGCGCCGGTATCTACCTGACAGCAATGTGCTGGAAACCCTGTACATCACCGCCAATGGTCGCGCCAGACTCACCGAGTCTTTGAACAGCGGCCCGGCCGGTCGCCTGCCCTGGGCTGAGCTGGCCCGCCGTATCGAAGGAGTCGAAGGCGAAGTCGAGTTCGACATCGCCATCGACTTCGGCACCCAGGCCGATACCATCAGCCCCTACCTGACGCCCAACGACAACGGCTGCGTGTTCCACGCCGGTCATATCCTCGGTCTGTTCCTGCATGATGCGCGCACGGAAATCGAGCGCAAGGATGACATGGGCGTGCGCGCCCGGGTGTCGGTCGGCCCAGGCCAGCGCAGCATCGTGGCGTTAATCGCCGGGCACGACGAGCCGCTGGTGGTGCCCCCGTTGAGCCTGATCGATGCGCGCATCGACGGCTCCGACCGGGAATGGCGCCAGTGGTCACAAAGCCTGGTTTACGATGGCCCTTTCAAGGGCCTGGTGGTGCGCAATGCCCTGGCGCTCAAGCTGCTGCTGTCCTCGCCCAGCGGCTCGATCATGGCTGCGGCCACCACCTCGTTGCCCGAGCGCATCGGCGGTGCGAAGAACTACGACTACCGCTTCGCCTGGATCCGTGATGCCGGCTACACCATCGAAGCCTTCCTCGGTATCGGCGCCCAGCCCGAAGCCAAGGCCGCCTTCACCTGGCTGTTGCGGCGGGTGAAAGAACATGGGGCGCAGGTGTTCTACACACTCGACGGTGCGCTGGGCGACTGCACCCGCCCCCTCGACCTGCCCGGCTACAAGCATTCCCCGCCGGTGGTCGGCAACGATGCCCGGGATCAACTGCAGCACGGCGTGTTCGGCGACATCTTCGAGACCGCGCGCTGTTTCATCGACAGCGGCAATATCCTTGATGCCGTGAGCGCCGCCACGCTGGCCCACTTGGCCGATCAATGTGCGGACTGCTGGCGCCTGCCCGACTCCGGTATCTGGGAACTGCCCGAGCCGCAGCATTACACCATGTCCAAGGTCAGCAGTTGGCAAGCTCTGACCCGTGCCATCGAACTGGCCGATGGCGGTCATCTGCCCACCACCTGCCGCGAGCGCTGGGTGCGCGAGCGGGAGCGTATTCACGTATGGATAGAAACCCACGGCTGGAGCGAGAAGCACCAGGCCTACCTGTTCTACCCCGGCAGCGATCGGCTGGATGCCTCCATCGCCCTGGCAGTGCGCTTCGGCTACCCATCCAGAGCACGTTTGAACAGTACGTTGGAGGCGGTGCAGCAGGCACTGGGTAGCGGCGCCTACCATTATCGCTACAGTGGAGCCGAGCAAGAGGAAGGGTGTTTTCTCGCTTGCACGTTCTGGCTGATCGAGGCCTGGGCCATACTCGATCAGCGTGGCCGTGCCGAGCAGGCTTACAACCAGGCGCTATCCGGGCTGGCCCATGGCGTGGGTATCTATTCGGAAATGGTCGACCCAAGTACGGGGCATTATCTGGGCAACCTGCCCCAGGGACTGACCCACCTGGCCGCGTTGCGTGCGGCGTTGGCCATTGGCGGCTACGCCCCCCAGCGCTGAGGCGCGCAGGTCCGGGCGCGCCAGGCAGCGCGCTCGGACGGTACAGTCATTCGGTGGGCGATTCGGTGTCGATCATCGGCGGCACCTTGGCTAACGGAAACGCCCGACGTTGCGTTGCACGCCGCGCGACTGGCCGTGGCTCGAGGGGCTCGAGGCGCTGAGCCTGGCCAGTCTCCAGGGCTCGCTGGATCGCGGCGACCACTCTCACATCGCGCCGCCCCTCCTCTCCATCGGGCTCCGGACTCTCGTTGTTGAGGATGCAATCGGAGAAGTAAGCGGTTTCACCAGCGAATTGATCCACAACCGGATTGACGTGGACCCGCGTTTCGCCGTCGATGGTGGCTCGATAGCTGATGGCGACGCCTTCGCCATAGCCGAAACACGGCGACGCCTCGATCTCGCCCTTGGTGCCCAGCAATTGGAAACGCTCGCTGTCGGGCAAGGTGTAGCTCACGGTGAATTGTGCCAGGCGCTCGTCGGGGAAGCGCAGGCTCACCGTCACGGTGTCCCAGGTATTGATCGATGACCCCGGTGAATGCACGCCGATCGCCGACACTTCGATGGGTTCGGCATTGAACAGCTGACGCACCATGTTCAGCGGGTACGGCCCCATGTCAGGCACAGGACCGGCCTCGAAACCGCTTTGCGCGCGATGATTGCTGGGTTTGACGCGTTGGGTGAAGATCGACGTGAACAACCGTGGGTCACCGAAGTTACCGGCATGAACGCGCTCGACCATGTCCAGGGTGCCGGGCTCGCAGTGCAGGCGGTAGGCGATCATCAGTTTGGCGCCGGAACGCTGCGCCGCGTCGATCATGGCCTGGCAATCGGCCTCGCTGACCCCCATGGGTTTTTCCAGCAGCACGTGAATGCCCGCTTCGAGCGCTGGAACCACGAATTCGCGGTGGCGAAAGTTCGGCGTGGCAACGTACACCGCATCCACTTCACCGCTGCTCAAGAGCGCGGCGTACTCTTCATAGGCATAGGCCTTGAGCGCGTAGCGCTCGGCTAGAAGCCTGGCCTTCGGTGGGTCACCCGTCACCAATGCAGTGATCACCGAGTTATCGGTCTGACCGATACCTGGCATGAACGCACCCTGGGAAATCGAGCCGCCGGCTACCACGCCATAACGGACTTTGCCTGTTGCCTTGGGCATCTTGCCCCTCCTCGTGGTCTGTGACTGTCAAGGAAGTGGGCAAGTGGCGCAGGGCCTGAGTTCCAAAAATCTACCGGGTGGCCCAGGTGAACCTCAGGCCTGCAGACTCACTGATTGATGATCCAAGTCCCATGCTTGCGCGCTTCTTGCGCCAGCCGCCGGGCGCGACCCAGCCCCCAGAGCAATGCACGCGTGGTGGTTTCGCCAGGCCTTTGGTCGTAGACACGCTCATGGATGCACGCACCGTCAGCCTCGTAGATCCCAATGAACAACTGCGTAGCGCCGGTTCGCGACAAGCGCGTCTGCACCTCGAGCAACGTGCCGTCATCGAGGGTTTGCTGGTGAACCTGATGGTTGAGGCCTGGGTCGCACCAGCGCTTGTAGTCATCGCCTCGCTTGAGCATGTCGCGTCCTCCCTGATGTGTATTCGATGGTAGGTCATGCCGATGTGGGGTGGCCCCCTCAAGCACCAGGCGATCTGCTCGAAGGATAGCCTTCCAGACGAGTGCTGGCGATCTGTGCGGACCAACAGCATCCCGTGCCTCCCGTGGCGCTGCGACGATCTTCTATTCTCAACCTCAAGGTGACGCGCCTGCTACTCCAATGCAGGCCCTGGCCGGACGTTTTGAACCGACGTCCGGTCAGGCTTCTCGAAGACTGTTCCACCGTTATCGGAGGCGTGCGTGCCTCTCTGGAGCCGACATGAAGATCAACAACCGCCTCAACTGCGCCCTGCTCAGCCTGGGCTGCGCCCTGTCCACCGCCAACGCCGCCGATCCACCCAAGGTCGATGTGCTGGTCGTCGGCGGTGGCATCATGAGCTCCACCCTGGCCATCTGGCTCAACGAACTGGAGCCGAGTTGGTCGATGCAGATGATCGAGCGGCTGGACAAGGTCGCCGAGGAAAGCTCCAACGGCTGGAACAACGCCGGCACCGGCCATTCGGCTTTGGCCGAACTGAACTACACACCGGAGAAAGACGGCAAGATCGATATCACCAAGGCCGTGGAAATCAACGAGTCGTTCCAGATCACCCGCCAGTTCCTCGCCTGGCAGGTCAAGCAGGGCGTACTTAAAAATCCGCGTTCGTTCATCAACTCCACGCCGCACATGAGCTTCGTCTGGGGCGACGACAATATCCGCTTCCTGCGCAAGCGTTACGAAGCGCTGCAGGCCAGCCCCCTGTTCCGGCCGATGCAGTACTCCGAGGACCCCGAGCAGATCCGCAAGTGGGTGCCGCTGATGATGGAGGGTCGCGACCCCGATCAAAAACTGGCGGCGACCTGGACACCCATCGGCACCGACGTCAATTTTGGCGAGATCACCCGCCAGTACGTGGCCTACCTGCAGAGCCGGCCGAACTTCGACCTCAAACTGTCCAGCGAGGTCCAGGACATCACCCGCAACGACGACGGCTCGTGGCACGTGACGTACAAGAACCTCAAGGACGGCAGCCGCCAGTCGACCGACGCCAAGTTCCTGTTCATCGGCGCGGGCGGTGCCGCGCTGCCGCTGCTGCAGAAGTCAGGCATCGACGAGGCCAAGGACTATGCCGGCTTCCCCGTGGGCGGCTCGTTCCTGGTCACCGAGAACCCGGCCATCGCCCTGCGCCACATGGCCAAGGCCTACGGCATCGCCGCCACCGGCGCGCCGCCGATGTCGGTGCCACACCTGGACACGCGGGTACTGGACGGCAAGCGCATGATCCTGTTCGGGCCGTTCGCGACCTTTTCCACCAAATTCCTCAAGGAAGGTTCGCTACTCGACCTGTTCGCCAGCATGAGCGTGCACAACACCTGGCCCATGGTCCGCGTCGGGGTGCGTGAGTTCGACCTGGTCAAGTACCTGGTCGGCCAAGTCATGCAGTCCGACGACGATCGTTTCGAAGCCCTGCAGACTTACTTCCCCCATGCCAAGAAGGAAGATTGGCGACTGTGGCAGGCCGGCCAGCGCGTGCAGATCATCAAGAAAGACCCGGACCAAGGCGGTGTGCTCAAGCTCGGTACCGAAGTGGTCGCCTCCAAGGACGGCAGCATCGCCGGCCTGCTGGGGGCCTCGCCGGGCGCCTCGACCGCGCCACCGATCATGCTCGACCTGCTCAACCGAGTGTTCAAGGACAAGCTCGCCACACCCGAATGGCAACAGAAAATCAAGCAGATCATCCCGTCCTACGGTCTGCACTTGAACGATCACCCGGACAAGGTCCAGCAGGAGTGGGACTACACCAACGAGGTGCTGGAACTGTCTCCGGCACCGACTATCGACACGCGCCAGGACCCGCGTAACCCGGACGATATCGATCCCATCGGTCAGAAAAACACCAAAGACACCAATCCAGACCTCAAACCCTGAGTATCGAGACCTTTCCGGCAGACCTCGCACAGGCTGCCGGAGCCCCCTCCAGCCGCTTCTGCGGCTTAGCCAAGCCCGTTCAACGCCAGCCCCTTCAATCAGCATTCCGGCAAACAGGCTGAACCTTCATCGGATCACGTCAGTCGCTGTTTAGAGACACAGTCCACTGTGCACGACCGTAACCGTGAGGAATTTCCATGAATGCCACCTCTGTCGAGGGCGCTGCGGCGCACCCCGTTTCCCTGACCGTCAACGGTCAGGCCCTTACCGTACAGGTGCATCCCTGGACTACGCTGCTGGACCTGCTGCGCGAACAGCTTGACCTGACGGGGTCGAAGAAGGGCTGTGACCATGGCCAGTGCGGCGCCTGTACCGTGTTGCGCGACGGCAAGCGAGTCAACGCCTGCCTGACCTTGGCGATCCGCTGCGAGGGGGCCGATTTGGTCACCATCGAGGGGTTGGCTGACGGCGATACGTTGCATCCCCTGCAACGCGCCTTCATCAAGCAGGACGCGTTCCAGTGCGGCTACTGCACGCCTGGGCAGATCTGCTCGGCGGTCGGACTGGCCCGCGAAGGCCGTGCCCATACCCGGGAGGCCATCCGCGAGCACATGAGCGGCAACCTGTGCCGCTGCGGGGCTTACAGCAACATCATCGCGGCGGTCGAAGAAGCCCTGCCGCAGATGCGCGAGGTGAGTGAATGACGCCCTTCAGCTATCAGCACCCCACCTCCATCGCCGAGGCCCTGAACAGTGTCGGGCCGGGCGCACGCTTCATCGCTGGCGGCACCAACCTGGTCGACCTGATGAAGGAAAACATCGAGCGTCCCGAACGCCTGATCGATCTTTCCGGCCTGGGCCTGGACAGCGTGCAGTCCACCGCCGACGGTGGCGTGCTGATCGGCGCTCTAGTGAGCAACGCCGACCTGGCCTGGCATCCGCTGATCGAGCGGGACTACCCGTTGCTGTCCGAAGCCATCCTGGCCGGCGCTTCGCCGCAGTTGCGCAACATGGCCAGCACCGGCGGCAACCTGTTGCAACGCACCCGGTGCTACTACTTCTATGACACCGGCACGCCCTGCAACAAACGCGAACCCGGCAGCGGCTGCCCGGCGCGCACAGGCCTGAACCGTATTCACGCCATCCTCGGTGCCAGCGAAGCGTGCGTTGCGACTCACCCTTCGGACATGTGCGTGGCCCTGGCGGCGCTGGAGGCCGTGGTGCACGTGCAGAGTCTTCGCGGCACGCGCTGCGTCGCCTTCAAGGATTTCCACCGTCTGCCCGGCGATGCACCTGAGCGTGACAATCAACTCGACGACGATGAACTGATCACCGCCATCGAGCTGCCCCCGGCGCGGTTCGCCGAACACGCCCGCTACCTGAAGATTCGTGACCGGGCGTCCTATGCCTTTGCCTTGGTATCGGTCGCAGCGGCACTGGAGTTGCGCGGCGACGTCATCCAGCAAGCGCGCCTGGCACTCGGTGGCGTGGCGCACAAGCCCTGGCGCAACGAGGCGGCTGAGGCGTTGATGCAGGGACAGACCGTCTCGCCAGCACTCTTCGCCCGAGTGGCCAAGCTGGTCCTCGAAGACGCCGTCCCGCTCGATCACAACGGCTTCAAAGTCGAACTGGCCGAGCGCGCGATCATTCGCGCCTTGACCGAAGCAGCGCTTGGTGCCCCGCACGGAGGAAACACCCCATGAACACTTTTACCTCCGCCATGGGCAAGCCCTTGGACCGCGTCGATGGCGTGGCCAAGGTCACCGGCCAGGCGCGCTATGCCGGCGAGTACCACGAAGACGGCCTGCTGCATGCCAGTGTGGTGTCGAGCACCATCGCCAGCGGCCGTATCCGCGCAATTGACATCGCCGCCGCCCTGCAGGTGCCTGGCGTGATTGCCGTGCTGCACCACCTGAACAGACCCCATGTCTCCAGTTACGACGATGATTACAGCGATGACGACTCGGCCGACGGGTCCCCTTTCCGTCCGCTGTACAACGACAAGGTCCTGTACAGCGGCCAGCCGATCGCGCTGGTGGTGGCCGACACGCTGGAGCTCGCCCGGCATGCCGGGGCGTTGGTCACCGTGGAGTACGATCAGGATGACCATCGCACCGATCTGCTCGGTGCGCTTGCAGCCAGCCACGAAGCGCCGGCCGATCTCCCCGAGCCGCGTGGTGATTTCGCCGGTGCCTATGCCACTGCGACCACCACGCTGGACGCTACTTATGTCACTGCCAACGAATACCACAACCCGATGGAGCCACACGCCTCCACGGTGTTCTACAGATCCGGCGATGCCCTGGAAATCCACGACAAGACCCAAGGCACGCAGAACTGCCAAGAATACTTGCACAACGTCTTCGGCCTGCCCAAGGACCGTATCCGCGTGCTGGCCGCGTTCGTCGGCGGGGCATTCGGCTCGGGTCTGAGACCTCAATATCAACTGCCCCTGGCGGTGATGGCGGCGCTGCACCTCAAGCGATCGGTGCGACTCGCCCTCACCCGCCAGCAGATGTTCACCTTCGGCTATCGCCCAAGGACTCAGCAGCGTGTACGGCTGGGTGTGGATGGCAGGGGCAAGTTACTGGCGGTCGGCCACGACGCAATTGGCCAGACCTCACGCTTCGAAGACTTCACCGAGCACTTGGTGGAATGGAGCGGCATGCTCTACCAGTGTGACAACGTGGCGCTGGGCTATCGCTTGGCGGACCTGGACGTTTACACCCCGCTGGACATGCGTGCCCCTGGGGCCGGATCCGGGATGATCGCGCTGGAATGCGCGATGGACGAACTGGCCTGCGCAGCGGACCTGGACCCAGTGGAGCTGCGACGGCTCAACTTTGCCTCGCACAATGGCAATGAAGGCAAGCCCTACTCCAGCAAAGAACTGCTGGCCTGCTACGACCAAGGCGCCGAGCGCTTCGGCTGGGCCAAGCGCAACCCGCAGCCGCGCAGCATGCGCAGCGGCAAGCAATTGCTGGGCTGGGGCATGGCCACCGGCGTGTGGGAAGCCATGCAGATGAAAGCCAGCGCCAAAGCCCGGATGGATGCCTCCGGACATCTGACGGTCAGCAGCGCTACCACTGATATTGGCACCGGCACCTACACCGTCATGACCCAGATCGCGGCCGACGCCATGGGCCTGGACACGGCTGAGGTGACCTTCGAGCTTGGCGACTCCTCGTTGCCCACCGCGCCCCTGCAAGGCGGCTCGTTCACCGTGTCCTCGGTCGGCTCGGCGGTGCGCCAGGCCTGCCTGGTGTTGCGCGCCAAGGTGCTGGAATGCGCGCGTCAGGCATACCCGGCGCTGGCGGCAGTGGCGGTCGAAGACATTCGCTTCGCCGACGGCCATCTGCACGCCGCCGGCCAGCGCATCGCCCTGGCAGACATCGTTGCACGCGCCGAGCATGGCGTATTGCAAGTGCAGATCGACGCCGAGCCTGGGAGTCGGCGCCAGGCCTTTTCCACCGCGACCCACTCGGCCGTTTTCGTCGAAGTCGCTGTCGATGAGGATCTGGGCTCGATCAAGGTGACCCGCGTGGTCAGCGCCGTGGCGGCAGGTCGCGTGGTCAACCCCAAGACCGCCCGTAGCCAGATCCTCGGCGGCGTGGTGTGGGGTTTGGGCATGGCGCTGCACGAGGAAGGCCAAACCGACCATGGGCTCGGCCGCGTCCTCAACCACAACCTGGCCGAGTATCACATTCCCGTGCACGCCGATATCGGCGACATCGAGGTGATTTTCGTCGAGGAGCAAGACGACATCGTCAATGAGCTCGGCTCCAAGGGCGTCGGGGAAATCGGCGTGGTCGGCGTCGCCGCCGCGATTGCCAACGCCATCTATCACGCCACGGGCAAGCGGGTGCGCGAGTTCCCGATCACCCTCGACAAAGTGCTGTAGACCGCGGCGGGTTGCGCCCTGCTTCTCTCAACGTCGAGGCAGGACGCAACCCACGCTCCATCTGGCCGAATGAATAAATCTTCATGTTCTCCACAACCCCTTCAACAGCGGCTCGGCAGCCCTGCGACACGGTGATCCCAGGGCAAGCTTGGGTTGAGACGCGCCGCGGCCTTGCGTAGCATCGCGAACCCCGCGCCGTTGCCCTCACCGATACGCCACCCGAGACCCCATGCCACAACCGATCCCCCTCAAGGACCACGAAACCGAAAAACGCCTGGTCAACCGCCGCCTGTTGGTGTGCGCCGCGCTGACCCTGAGCCTGGTCGCGGTCCTGGTGGGTAGACTGTACGTGTTGCAGGTGCTGCAGCATGACCAGCAGTCGGCCGTTTCGGAGAACAACCGGGTGCATGTGCTGCCGATTCCCCCGGAACGTGGCCTGATCTACGACCGCAACGGTGTGGTGCTGGCCGACAACAAACCCAGCTTCAACCTGACCTTGACCCGTGAGCGCACCAACGGCCAGACCCCGGCCGTGCTCGATGCCCTGGCCCAGGTGCTGAACCTGTCCGAGGACGACCGCGCCCAGTTCGACAAGGACCTGCGGCGGGGGCGCAAGCCCTTCGAGCCGGTGACCCTGATGGTCGGTCTGAGCGAGGAGCAAATCGCCCAGATCGCGGTCAATCAGTTCCGCCTGCCAGGGCTGGAAGTCGAGCCACAGTTCATCCGCGAATACCCGTTGGCCGAGCACTTCGCCCATTCGGTGGGCTACGTGGGGCGGATCAACGAAAAAGAAGCCAAGAGCCTCGATAACACCGAGTACCGCGGTACCCAGTCGATCGGCAAGACCGGCGTGGAGCGCTTCTACGAGAACGAGCTGCACGGCCACGTGGGCTACGAAGAAGTCGAGACCAATGCCCAGGGCCGGGTGATGCGTGTGTTGCGCCATCATGACCCGATACCGGGCCAGGACATCGTGCTGAGCCTCGATGCCCATCTGCAGCAGGCCGCCGAGAAAGCCCTGGGCGAGCGGCGTGGCGCGGTGGTCGCGCTGGACCCGGCTACAGGCGACGTGCTGGCCATGGTCAGCAACCCCAGCTTCGACCCCAACCTCTTCGTCAAAGGCATCAGTTTCAAGCAGTACGCAGCCCTGCGCGACTCCATCGACCGGCCGCTGTTCAACCGCGTGCTGCGTGGTCTGTATGCGCCCGGCTCGACGGTCAAGCCGGAGGTGGCCATCGCCGGACTGGACAGCGGCGTCATCACCCCCGGCAGCCGGGTATTCGACCCGGGCTACTACGAACTGCCCAACTACGACCACAAGTACCGCAACTGGAACCGCAGTGGCGATGGCTGGGTGGACCTCTACGCCGCCATCATGCGTTCCAACGACACCTACTTTTATGACCTGGCGCACAAGCTGGGCATTGATCGCCTGCACGACTACATGGCCGAGTTCGGCCTGGGGCAGAAAGTCTCGCTGGACATGTTCGAAGAAGCGCCGGGCCTGATGCCGTCGGCGCAGTGGAAGCGCGCCACTCGCCGCCAGGCCTGGTTCCCGGGCGAGACGCTGATTCTGGGTATCGGCCAGGGCTACATGCAGGTCACCCCGCTGCAGCTGGCCCAGGCCACCAGCCTGCTGGCCAGCAAGGGCGTGTGGCATCGCCCGCACCTGGCCATGACGGTGGGCGGCGAGAAGCCGGTAGACCCCAACCCGATGCCCGATATCGTGCTGCACGACAAGCGCGCCTGGGACCAGGTCAGTCAGGGCATGCAGATGGTCATGCACGACCCGCGGGGCATCGCCCGCGCCGCCGCAGCAGGCGCGCAGTACCGGATCGCTGGCAAGAGCGGCACGGCGCAGGTGGTCGCGATCCGCCAGGGCGAGCGCTACAACCGCGACAAGACCTTGGAGCGGCACCGTGACAATGCCCTGTTCGTCGGCTTCGCCCCTGCCGATCACCCATCGATCGTGGTGGCGGTGATGATCGAGAACGGCGAAGCTGGCGGCCGGGTCGCCGGCCCCGTGGTGCGCGAGATCATGGACGCCTGGTTGCTGGACGATCAGGGTCATCTCAAGGCGCAGTACGCCGGCACCCCCGACAAGCGCGCAACCCCGCACGGCTGAGGCTGGCACCGACAACCGCCTGCCACGTAAATCTGCGTCGACGCCATTCGTCCACCTGATACCCGAACCCTGTCCCGGCACGTC
Organism: Pseudomonas boreofloridensis; assembly: GCF_030580795.1. NCBI lineage: Bacteria > Pseudomonadati > Pseudomonadota > Gammaproteobacteria > Pseudomonadales > Pseudomonadaceae > Pseudomonas > Pseudomonas boreofloridensis. The sequence continues at coordinate 41,897 of NZ_JAUQOQ010000015.1, forward strand.
GTGCACCTGCCGGGCGGTTGCGATCAGTCCTGCACCGAGATGGCAATGACCAAGACCCGTTCCCGCAAAGCCCTGTACATCGGCCTGCCCTTGGCCCTGGTGGTCGCCCTGGGCAGCGCTGCCGGCTATTTCTACTGGCAACACCGCACTGCCGGCTACCCGGCGAAGATCGTCGAGCAGGCCGAGGCGCTGCACGAGCACATGCTCTCGTTCGACAGTCACATCACCGTTCCTCTGAGCCTGGGCAGCACGGGCGAGGAAGTGGACAAGGACGGCCCTGGTCAGTTCGACCTGGTCAAGGCCAACCGCGGTCGGCTCTCCGGCGCGGCCCTGACCCTCTTTGGCTGGCCCGAGATCTGGAACGGCCCCAATGCACCGCACCGCCCGACGCCTGGCTTCGTCGACGAGGCCAGGCAGCAGCAAGAGGTGCGCTGGAAGATCATCAGTGGCATGGTTCGCGATTTCCCCAACCAGGTCGGCATTGCCTATACCCCCGAGGACTTCCGCCGCTTGAATGGCGAGGGCAAGTTCGCGATCTTCATCAGCATGCTGAACGCCTATCCGCTGGGCCACGACCTGTCGCAACTGGACCTGTGGACGGCACGTGGCATGCGCATGTTCGGTTTCAGCTACACCGGCAACAACGACTGGGCAGACTCCTCGCGCCCGCTGCCGTTTCTCAATGACACCGCCGACGCGCTGGGCGGTCTGTCGCCGCTGGGCCAAGCGGCGGTGAAACGACTGAATGACCTGGGCGTGATCATCGACGTGTCGCAGATGTCCACCCTGGCTTTGGAGCAGGTCGCGCGCCTGAGCCGTGCGCCCATCGTTGCCTCGCACTCCGCGCCCCGGGCCCTGGTGGACATTCCGCGCAACCTGTCCGACAAGGAAATGCAGCTGATCAAGGACAGCGGCGGCGTGATCCAGGTAGTCGGCTTCGGTCAGTACCTCAAACCGCTGAGCAAGCCGGTATTGGAGAAGCTCGAAGCCCTGCGCGCGCGCTTCGACCTGCAGCCGTTGCAAGGCTTGGCCAACGCGTTGATGCCGGGCGATGCAGTGATCGCCATCTGGCCCGAATCACGCTTCGGCGAATACGCCAGCAGCCTCTACGCGATTCTCGAAGAAGAGCCCAAGGCGACGCTCAAGCAGTACGCCGACGCCATCGACTACACGGTCAAGAAGGTCGGTATCGACCATGTGGGCCTGAGTTCGGACTTCAACGATGGCGGCGGCCTGGAAGGCTGGAAAGACGTCAGCGAGATCCGCAACGTCACGGCCGAACTGCTCAGCCGCGGCTACAGCGAGACCGACATTGCCAAGCTCTGGGCCGGCAACTTCCTGCGGGTCTGGGAGCAGGTGCAGAACGACGCTCGCCCGCTGGCGGATGCGCAGCCCTGATCGCATTCACCGTGCCGGGCTTGCATTTCGCGCCCGTCAGGCCAGACGGTCGGATTGATGATTTGAACGCAAAAGTGCTTGCCTGGCAGCGTGCTTAATCATTTGCGCTGCAACCTTCACACTGCTCCCGGCTCGAATGAATTCGATCATCCTTTGCGTGGAGCACCTTGCATGACTATCCCTGCCTTCGGCCTCGGCACCTATCGCCTGACCGGTCAAACCGTCATCGACTCGGTCAAGACGGCCCTGCAACTGGGCTATCGCGCCATCGATACCGCGCAGATCTACAAGAACGAAGCCGATGTCGGCCAGGCTCTCGCCGAGAGTGGCGTGGCTCGCGACCAGTTGTTCCTGACCACCAAGATCTGGACCCACAATTACGCTGCCGACAAGCTGATCCCCAGCCTGCGCGAAAGCTTGAGCAAACTGCGCACCGACCAGGTCGACCTGACCCTGATCCATTGGCCGGCACCGGGCAACGGCGTGGAACTGCGTGAATTCATGACCGCACTGGCCGAGGCCAAACGGGCAGGATTGACCCGACAGATCGGTATTTCCAATTTCAACATCGAACTGACGCGTCAGGCCATCGAGGTGGTCGGCAAGGGCGAAATCGCCACTAACCAAATCGAACTGAGCCCCTATCTGCAAAACCGTCGATTGGCCGATTTCCTCGGCGAGCAGGGCATCGCCGTGACTTCGTACATGACCCTGGCCTACGGCAAGGTGCTCAAGGATCCGGTGCTGGCCGAGATCGCTAGCAAACACCAGGCCAGCGTCGCTCAAGTTGCTCTAGCCTGGGCCTTGCAGCTAGGCTATGCGGTCATTCCCTCCTCCACCAAACGTGAGAACCTGGCCAGCAACCTGCTCGCCCGCGACCTGCGCCTGGACGAACAGGACATGGCGCGCATCGCCGGACTGGAGCGCAACGGCCGTGAGGTCAGCCCGGCGGGACTGGCGCCTGCCTGGGATTGATCCTGTACCACTCGGCGCCGGCGTGCCCGGCGCCCTCCTCCTTTGTCGTTCCACCGCCATCACCTGGAGTTCTCGATGAGCGTGCTGCATCCCAAACGTGTCTTGTTTGCCTTGGCTATCGGCGCCTTCGGCATCGGCACCACCGAATTCGCCCCAATGGGCCTGCTGCCGGTCATCGCCGAAGGCGTCAACGCCAGCATTCCCAGCGCCGGCATGCTGGTCACCGCCTATGCGATCGGTGTGATGGTCGGCGCGCCGATCATGACCCTGCTGTTCAGCCGCTTCGGCAAGCGCGCGGCGCTGATGCTGCTGATGAGCATCTTCACCGTCGGCAACCTGCTGTCGGCATTGTCGCCGGATTACTACACCCTGCTGATCTCCCGCCTGATCACCAGCCTCAACCACGGGGCATTCTTCGGCCTCGGCGCGGTGGTCGCCGCCAGCGTAGTGCCCAAGGAACGGCAGGCCAGCGCCATCGCCAGCATGTTCATGGGCCTGACCATCGCCAATATCGGCGGGGTGCCAGCTGCCACCTGGATCGGCCAGCAGATTGGCTGGCGCATGGCTTTCGCCGGCACCGCCGTGCTGGGCCTCATCGCCATCGCCGCCTTGTGGTACGCCCTGCCCAAGGGTGAACGCGGCAGCGTGCCGCCTGTGCGCAAGGAGCTGGCGGTGATCGGCCGTGCCAATGTGCTGCTGGCCATGGCCACCACCGTACTCGGCGCCGGCGCGATGTTCACGCTGTACACCTATGTCGCGCCAGTGCTCACGGCGCTCACCGGCGCCTCGGCGGCGTTCGTTACCCTCGGGCTGGTGCTGATCGGCGTGGGCTTCACCCTGGGCAACAGCCTTGGCGGGCGCCTGGCCGACTGGTCGCTGGACGGTGCCGCGCGCATCGTGCTGGCCATTCTGGCGGTGATCATGCTGTCGATGCCGTTGGTGCTCGGCACTCACATCGGTGCGGCGCTGGCGCTGCTGGTGTGGGGCGTCTTCACCTTCGCCGTCGTCCCGCCGCTGCAGATGCGGGTCATGACCGCCGCCGCCGAGGCGCCTGGGCTGGCGTCGTCGATCAACGTCGGCGCGTTCAATCTGGGTAACGCTCTCGGCGCGGCCTTGGGCGGCGCGGTGATCAGTCTGGACCTTGGCTATGCGGCCGTGCCGATGGCCGGTGGATTGCTCGCCGCCAGCGCGCTCCTGCTGGTGTGGCTGGGTGGACGCACTCAAGTAGCGCGACGGGGAATGGGCGAAGCGCTCTGACACACCACAGGTCACAATCGGCGATTGTTCCGCCCGGCGAAATGATGAACTGACACGCGGGCGGATTCTCGTGCTAGCCGTGAAGGCTTAGGCTTCACTCCATCAGGTCGCCTACTCGATCTGCACTCAGAGGAATTTCGCCATGTCCCGTCCACCCCTGCCACCGTTCAGCCGTGAAACCGCTATCGAGAAAGTCCGCCTGGCCGAAGACGGCTGGAACAGCCGCGATCCGGCAAAGGTCGCCCTGGCCTACACGCTCGACACCCGCTGGCGCAATCGGGTCGATTTCGTCAGTAATCGCGACGAGGCTCAGGCTTTTCTCACCCGCAAGTGGAACCGCGAGCATGACTACCGCCTGATCAAGGAGCTCTGGGCCTTTACCGACAACCGCATCGCGGTGCGCTATGCCTACGAATACCGCGACGACAGCGGCCAGTGGTATCGGGCCTACGGGAATGAAAATTGGGAGTTCGCACCCGATGGCCTGATGCAGCATCGCCACGCCAGCATCAACGAGATGCCAATCAACGAAGAAGAACGCCAATTCCGCTGGCCACTGGGGCGCCGACCGGACGATCACCCAGGCCTGAGCCATTTCGGCTTCTGAGGTCAGTGCCACGATCCAGGGACGGATCAGCCATACAGGTAGGTGATGTCCTTCAATGCCAGAGGCGGCACCTGACCGATGAGAAAATCGCGCAACTTGGCCATCTGCTTGGCTTTGGGGCTGGCCTTGAGCCAAGTCATGTAATAGCCGTCACCCGTCGACACCGCCTGCCTGAACGGGGTGATCAGGCGCCCGGCATCAAGGTCGGCGCTGGCCAGTACCAGATCGACCACCGAAATCCCCAACCCTTGCTGGGCAGCGGAGATGCCCTGGTCCAAGGTATCGAACACCTGGCCTTGGTCGATGCTGATGTCCGGGGCATCCACCCGCGCCAGCCAGCGGCGCCAATCGCGGCGGTCGGACGACGGGTGCAGGAACTCACATTCGCGCAGCACCGACAAGGGCGGTGCCGCGTCGCTCAGATAGTCCGGATGACACACGGGAATCAGCCATTCGTCGAACAGCTTCACGCTTTCGACGTCGGCTGCAAAGCGGCCATTGCCCAGCAGGATGGCGCAGTCATAGGGCTCGGAATAGAAATCCACCGTGTCGATATCCATCCACACGCTGGAGAGTTGCACGCTGCAACTGTCGTCGGCCCTCTTGAAGCTGTCCACCGCCCTGAGCAACCAGCGCACGGTGAGGGTCGATGCGGCCTTCAAGCGCAGGCCGTAGCGGTCCTGACGCAACAACGCACAGGCGTTCTCGATGATCTTGAACCCGACCTTGAGCTCTTGGGCCAGCAGACGGCCGTGCTCGGTAAGGCGCAGCTTGGGGCCTCGGCGCTCGAACAGGTCGCAGCCGAACAAGGCCTCTAAGGTCTTGATGTGGTGGCTGACGGCACCCTGGGTCAATGCCAGCTCTTGCGCTGCACGGGTGAACGATCCGTAGCGCGAGGCCACCTCGAAGGCACGCAAAGCGTGCAAAGCCTGAATCCGTTCTGACATCTTCGCCGCCAAACCATGAGTGAAACTAATAGTTACTCATAGTTCCAGGCGTTTTACAACCGAGTCCTGCTTCCAGAAAATGCAGGTAAATAACAATTACATTCAGCCAATACGCCGCGATAAGGCAGAAAAACCACTTCATAGCATTCTTCCGGGGAAAACATGTTTACGGGTTATGGAAACTGCTATCGCCTGGATGCGCTAGAGCTGGCCGACGAACATGTCCAGAGCAAACAGCATTGGACGTACACCACGTTGCAACACTTCAAAGCCATTCTTGCCAACCCTGGCTTTCCCTGCCTGTTCGGACGCAAGGCGGTGGCCGCCGGCACCTGCCATATCCTGTTCGCCCGCGCCGAGGATCCGGCCAACGATATCGCTCGCGGGCTGGCCGACTACGTACAGACCATTACGCCGATCCCACTCAAGCAGCGGATCGGCTGTCCACTGCTGGTGTTTCTCGAAACCCGCGAACACGGCACGTTGGCAGAACAGCAGGCGCTTGCGTGGAAGATTCTGCAGCAAGTGCACGCTCGCGACCCTCATCCCTGGCCCCAGGACGTGCCACGTGATCCTCACGACACGCAATGGTCGTTCTGCTTCGCCAGCATGCCGCTGTTCATCAACATGAGCTTTCCGGCTCACCGGCAGATGAAAAGCCGCAATTTGGGCCATAGCATCGTTTTCGTGATCAATCCGCGTGAAAGTTTCGACGAGGTGGCCAGCGCCACGACCCAGAGCGGGCAACGGATTCGCGCTCGAATCCGCGAACGGGTCGCGCGCTACAACGATGGGCCAGTGCCCCAGAGCCTGGGGTTCTTCGGCGAGCCCGACAACTACGAATGGACGCAGTACCAACTCCAGGAAACCGGCTCACTCAACCCCGCGCGCTGCCCTTTCAATCCTGACACCCCTATCGAACACAATATCGAGAACTGAACGTGAATACCGCACTGACCGCCACCTATGCCTTGACCGTCTTGCTGCTGATCGCCACCCCTGGCCCAGTAGTGGCGTTGGTCGTCAACACCGCTGCCGCGGCAGGCGCACGCAAGGCACTATTCACGGCAGTAGGTACCAATTGGGCATCGCTGGTACTGATTGGCGCCGCCGCCTGGATCATCATGACCAGCGCGGCCATCGACAAGGCCTGGCTCAGCGGCATGAGCCTGCTGGGCTGCCTGTTCATCGGCTACATCGCCTCGGGCACCTTGCGCGAGGCCCTCAAGCCTCCAGCGAGCTCCGCTGCTGCTGCCGAACAGAGCGCGATGGCGACGAGTGGAGGCCGCGGCGGGTTATTGCAGGGTTTCATGGTCGGCATCTCCAACCCGAAGGACATCATCTTCTTCATTGCCTTCTTTCCGCAGTTCATCCAGATCACCGAGTCGTTCGGAAAAAGCATGGTGGTGCTGTCGCTGCTGTGGATTGCCATCGATTTTGCCGTGCTGAGCCTGTACATCTTCGCGATCGGCAAGATCGCCTCGCAGCGCAGCAGCCGGATGATCAGCCTGGCCTCAGGCATCGCGCTGCTGCTGATTGCTGCAGGCGGCCTGCTGTACAACCTCAGGGAGCTGGCCGGCTGAACAGGCCCGGCCCATAGGAGCGCCTATGGCACCGATCGACCACACGCTGGAGATGAACTGCGGCCAGGCGCTGCGCGAAGACTATCAGCGCTTCCTGCTGCTGGGCGGACGCCGTGCCCCCCTCACGCTCTACGTTCATGAACGAGGCTATCGCTCGGACATCATCAATACCGATGCGCTGGGTGTGCGCTACAGTCACCTCGGCGGCAAGCGCTATTCCCTGGCCGAGCGTGGCGGCTCGGCACGCGTCAACCTGCTGGTGGGCGGCTCGACCGCATTGGGAATCGGCGCGAGTTCCGACCAGCAGACGGTGGCCTCCTGCCTGGCCCTGCTGACCGGCGAGGTGTGGCTGAGCCTGGCAGGCTGCGGGTTAGACGCCACCCAGGAGTTACTGCTGTTCCTGAGCCACCAACATCGACTGGGGCGAATCGGTCATGTGGTGATCCTGAGCGGACTCAATACCCTGGCGCACGAGGGCATGTGCGAAATGCTTGCTGACGATCAGCAAGCGAACCTGCGTGTCGATGCGCCCGAACACCGAACCTCAAATAAGCACCCACAGCAGGCGACAACACACCGCTCGCCGTGGCCGCATTGGCTGCAGCGCCTTTTCCGGCGCCGTCAGCAGCCCCTACCGCCACCGGTATTATCGTCACCTGAAAAGCGCTTGATCCGCGCCGCCGATCGCATTGGCCGCACGTTGCTGCAATGGGATCGCTTGCTCGCTGACAGCCATACCTCGCTGACCTTCATCCTGCAGCCGCTGCTTCCATGGTGTAGAGAAAAACTACCGCCTGGAGAACAGGCAATGCTGAACCTGCTGCTCCAACGGTCGGACCATTACGATCGGTTGCTGGACGGCGTGTACGACGATCATCTGCATTCGATTTTTTTCCGGCGGATAAAAAGCCAGGCGGAGCCAGTGCCTTGCTATGACATGAATGGCATGCTCAGCAGCTCACCCGTATTCGGCCAGGATCTGTTCATCGACCGTCTGCATCTCAACGACCTCGGCAACAATGCACTCGCCAAAGTCATCACCGCCAAGCTCGGCTTGGCGCAGGAAAAATACGCCAGCCGCAAGGCTTCGCCCTTCAAGCTCGTCTGATTACTGTTCGCGGCCCTTTCGACAAGCACCCGGTGATGGCTAGAATAGCCCGTCACCGCTCCCGGTCGCTCGAGGCAAACGCGTACTCGCCATGAACTCCCAAGCACTGAATTCCGCGCTGGTCCTGCTCCAGTGCCCCGCGCTTACCCGCGAGGCGTATTTGTGAGTCGAGCTGTCTTTTTCTCGGGACTGCTCGCAACGCTGATGCCGGTTGCGGCCTTGGCGCTTGAAGTGCGCATCGACCCTCACGCCGATCTTCTCTACCGCCAGGCCTTGCCATTGCTGGAGCAGGCCGACGCAGAAAATGACAGCGCCAGTCCGCTGCGCACTGCCGACCTGCGCGACCCAGAGCTCAGCCGGCAGGGCCAGGCCATGGCGCGCACGCTACCGAGCGCGGTCGCACTACTGGAGAAGTCAGTCGAACTGGGTCATCCGGTTGCCCAGTATCGCTTGGCGTTGTATTACATGACCTACCTGCCAGCCGGAAAAATCGCCGAGGCGGCTTGCCCTTTGCTCGAATCCAGCCTTCGGCAGGGCTTCGCTCCACCGGCCACGGCCATCGCCAACTGGTGCCCTGCGTTCAGTACCAGCCCTGCCTACCAAGATGCTCTGGAGGCCATTGCAGGCATGGCCACCCTTTATGCCCCCTACTATCCTCAACCCGCCCCGCGCCTGGCATGCAACCGCAACCGCCCGCAGGGACTGGAGCTGCAGTGGGGACGTCAACGTGACTACCAGGCAGAAGTCTACCGGTTGCTTGGCGAGCTCGACCCACAACGCAGTCAGGCCATGCTGCAGAAAGCCGTGGAGATCAACGGATGCGTGGCCGCTCAACAGCGTCTGACCAGCAATCGCTGAGAGCGGAAATTGCATTTGAAAGATGAATGCCGATTATTCCAACATTTAATTTGTGGATAGCCTCGGACGCGCCCTATGCTGGCCTCGCATCCCCTGCGGCGCACCGGACGGTGCGGCTTACGGCACGGGGCAGAACAACAAATCGAGACCGTCCATGTCGAATCACTCCTACTTCGCCCCTCACGGAGGGCACCCGGCTCAGACCGAGTTGCTGACTGACCGTGCCATGTTCACCGAAGCCTATGCCGTCATCCCAAAGGGTGTGATGCGTGACATCGTCACCAGCCATCTGCCGTTCTGGGACAAGATGCGCATGTGGGTCATTGCCCGACCGCTGACCGGCTTTGCCGAAACCTTTTCACAGTACATTGTCGAAGTCGCCCCTGAAGGCGGCAGCGAGCGGCCCGAGCTGGACCCCAATGCCGAAGCGGTGGTGTTTGTCGTAGAAGGCGAAATCGACATCACCGTCGAAGGCAAACACCATACCTTGGTGCCCGGTGGCTACGCGTTTCTCGCCCCCGGTGCTGACTGGAGCCTACGTAACAACAGCAAGGCCAACGTCACCTTCCACTGGCTGCGCAAGCACTATCAAAAGGTTGAGGGCCTAGCCACGCCTGAATCCTTCGTCACCCACCGTGACAACGCGACCGTCATCGAAATGCCAGGAACCGAAGGCCGCTGGGTGACTACGCGCTTCGTCGACATGGCTGACATGCGTCATGACATGCACGTCAACATCGTCACGTTCCAACCCGGCGGCGTGATTCCGTTCGCCGAAACCCACGTGATGGAGCACGGATTGTATGTGCTGGAAGGTAAAGCGGTGTATCGCCTGAACCAAGACTGGGTAGAGGTCGAAGCCGGCGACTTCATGTGGCTACGCGCCTTCTGCCCACAGGCCTGCTACTCCGGCGGTCCAGGTCCGTTCAGCTACCTCTTGTACAAGGACGTCAACCGGCACGTGCACTTGACGCTGAACCCGAAGCGTTGACGCACTGATCCCATTTGTGGCCGATCACCTTGAGTGGGGTTGGGTGTACACCAACCCCACATGCATCCGCCTAGAGTCAGGCCTGTAGATGAGGCGACGCCTTTTGCGGCGCTAGGTGCCCCAGGCGCTGCCCTTCCTTGAGCTTTCCAAGCAGGCCAATCAGATCGCGAGAACTGTTCAGGCTGTCCAGTCGCACGTCGGTCATTATCACGCAGTCGGCAAGGCTTGAGCCCGTGCCAAGCCGGATGGTCAAGCTCACGCCATCGCGACTACTGACCTCGCACCGGTCTGGCAGGCAGGCTTGCTCGATCAGTTGACGCATTTCCAGCATCGAAACGCCACTCAGAGACATCGTCAGACCCTCAAAACGGTGGATGGCCAGATGAGGGATTACGCCATCTACCTGTCCTTTGCCAATGGATATTGCCTGTGAGCTAACACGTGGTTATCAGGGCGGCTAATTGAGCCGCGCGATCACACGCTACGCCTTAACGGATGAGCATCACGCGACCCTGTTAGTTCGAGCACTCTTCCTGGCCAGGTGACGGACGGCCAAACAGGACTCGGTTCACCGTTCCGGCGCCGATGTCGACGCGGGTATCTTGCCGAAGCGCCCAGCGTGAAAATCGTCGAATGCTTCGGCGATCTGCGCTTGCGTATTCATCACGAACGGCCCATAGCCAACGATGGGTTCGTCAATGGGTTCACCACTGAGCAGCAACAGCGAAACATCCTGCTGCGCCGCCACACGAACGTTTTCGCCCTCACGTGTGAGCAGCACAAGCTCGCCGTCGGCGGCTCGCTGTGAATCGTTGACGGTTAGCGCACCGTGTAACACGACCAGTGCAGCGTTGCGCCCGGTGCTGATCGGCAATTGCAGGGTAGCGCCTGCATCAAGACGGATATCCCATACATCCATGGTGGTGAATGTCCGCGCCGGGCCGCTGTATCCTTCATATTCGCCAGCAATCACGCGCAAGCTGCCGGCGCCGTGCGCCAGTGACACGCGGGGGATATCTCGGTCGAGCAATGTCTGATAGCCCGGCGCTGCCTGCTTGTCGCGGGCGGGCAGATTGACCCACAACTGAACCATTTCCAGTGTGCCGCCCTGCCGAGCAAACGCCGGTGAATGAAACTCTTCATGAATGATCCCATCCGCCGCGGTCATCCACTGCACGTCGCCCGGGCCGATCAGCCCGCCTGCGCCCGTGGAGTCGCGGTGCTCGACCTCGCCTTGGTAGACAATGGTGACGGTCTCAAAGCCGCGGTGCGGGTGCTGCCCGACACCGCGACGCGCCTCAGTGGGGGCAAATAGGTGGGGACCGGCGTAATCGAGCAGGAGAAATGGGCTGACATGCGCTGCCTGCCGATCATAGGTAAAAAGGCTGCGCACGGGAAAGCCATTGCCTACCCAGTGCGGCTGTGGGCTTCGTTGCACACTCAGAACCTGTTTCATGGGAAAACTCCTCATTTGGCTGAGGATCAGTCTACCAACCCAGGCAATGGGTAATTAGCCGCTCAAAGCAGCTTTAATAGTCCTATCAGCAGGACAGTGGGCGTGTAAGTGTTTCCCATATCGATCGCGAGCTCGAGCCGCGACACCGTTGCAATTGACCTCCACCTGTCCCAAGCTCTGCACTCCCGAGTTCACGGAACAGCTGATGTCCATTCGTCACCGTTACCTGATCGCGCTGCCGCTCGCGCTGGTGGTTCTGGCCGTGGCCATCCTTGTCGTGTGGCGAACTCCCGCATCCTCGCCTCCCGGCCCACCTGCCGAACGCTACGCCAAAGCGTTACGGCAGGCCCATGCCGGACTGCCAGGCGCCGCCCGGGTGCTCTATCAGCAACTCCAGCGGGACGATCTCACCCCGATCCGTCGGGCTGCGCTGTACAACGAGTTACCCAATTACCCTTCCCCCCAGGCGCTCAAGCTGGCCAAGCAGGACCTTGAACACGGTGCTCCTTTGGTCCGGCGCGCAGCCATTGCCAGCATTCGACGCCTGTTGCCACCCGCCCAGCGCAGTCTGGTGCTGGGGCCGTTGCTCGAAGATGAAGAGCAAAGCGTGCGCTTCGCCGCCGTAGACGCGTTGATGGGCCTGGATCCGGACGCCATCGGCCTGTATTTCCGCCCTTTGCAATCAGCGCTCGAGCAGTACCAGCAAGCCCTCGAGCAACAGCCAGACGATGCTCAGGCCCAGACCCATCTGGCGCGGCTGTACTTGCACGAGCGAGACTTCCCAAGTGCCGAAGCCGCCCTCGCCCGCAGCCTGAGATTGGCGCCGCAAGATCCGGATGCACTGGCAACCCAGGTGCGACTGCTAGAGGCCATGGACCGGCACGATGCCTCCCGCGAAGTGCTCGCACAGGCGTTGGCACTGCGTCCAGACTCCGCATTTCTGCAGTATGAGCTCGGTCTCTGGCTGTTACGCCACGGACAACGCGAGTATGCCCTGCTTGCCCTATCGCGCGCAGTCGAACTCGAACCTGACAACGCCGACTACCGCTACACCTTGGCCATTACCCTGCATGACCTTGAACAGGTAGAGGCCGCGCAAAAGCAGCTGGAAAACCTGCTGGATCGCCAACCCGCCAATCGCCGTGCGCGGGTGCAACTGATCCGCTACTGGAAAGAGACTGGACAATTGCAGAACGTTCAGGTGTTGCTCGCCGAACTTGAGCGGCAAAATCCCGACGATCCATACCTGCAACAGGGCTTGTAGCCCTTTCTTACAAGCACTTTGAACCCTGACGGAAAATAGGCGGTCCAGTGAGTATCGGCTCGCTGAATGCCCCATCGCATCAGGCCGCCCCACCCTCGGGAGATTGGTCTTGTCAGGTTCACTGCCCTACGACGAAAGGGCGCTCATTCTGGCGCCGCAGCACGTTGCCGCTAAGGCCTCGAAGATGCTTTCAGGCGGTGGCATCACGTGTCTGTGCACGACTGACAACCAACGTCTTGGGGTGTGGCTCAATGAGGGCGCAGCGCTGGTCTTGGTCGATGAGCAGGTGCTGTCCACTGATCAAATATCCCCACTCCAGCAGTTTGTCGACGCCCAGCCGAACTGGTCTGACTTGCCGATCTTGATGATGAAGACAGGCAGCGGCTCGGCGCTAGCACAAAGCCTTGGCAATCTGTCTTGCTTGTACCATCCCTTCGATGAGGCGCAGTTACTGAGCTTGGCTGAACAGGCAATGCGCACCCGAAAGCGTCAATATCTTGCCCGTGAGGCATTGCGCGAACTCACCGATCGGCTTGAAACCTATGCGGCGCGTGACGACAACACTCTCCAGCATAGGCGCAAAATGGATGCCATTGGTCAGCTCGCTGGTGGTTTCGCCCATGATTTCAATAACTTGCTGACCAGCATCGGGGGAAGCTTCGAACTTATCGAGCGACGATTACAAAAGGGCCGCCTCGAAGACCTGGACAAGGTTGTGCGTATGGGTCGTGAGTCGGTGGCGCGCGGGGCCAAGCTGACACACAAGTTGTTGGCATTTTCCTCTCGCCAATCGTTGCAGAAGCAAACACTCGAGCTTAATACGCTGCTTGATCCTCAGCGACTGCGTGCAATCGTGCCCGAGTGCGTTCAGCTTGTGCTGAACGTACCGGAGGATTTATGGGCCCTGCAAGCAGACGCTCAACAGTTGCAGGAATCGTTGGACAGCCTGTTATGCAACGCCTGTGAGGCCATGCCCAATGGTGGCAAGCTTACTGTCCAGGCGTGCAACGAGCACATCGATGCGCTGTGTTTTCCACAAAGCGGTCTGAGTACCGGCGATTACGTCCGCTTGAGCGTCATCGACACCGGCCAAGGCATGTCACAGATCACCCTCGATCATGCGTTCGAGCCGTTTTTCAGTACTAAACCTGTTGGCCAAGGAATAGGTCTGGGCTTGTCGATGGTGTATGGGTTCAGCCGGCAATCCCATGGATATGTCACCCTGCGCAGCCGAGTAGGTCATGGCGCTCAAATCGATCTGTACCTGCCTCGGAGCCTGGCAGCCCCCGCTCCCGCCACATTGCTCCGTCGCCCTGGCAGCACCGAGGGACCGATACTGATCGTCGAAGATGACCGCGATGTCCGCGCATTGCTCTATCAGTCCTTGACCGAAGACGGGCTTTCTTGCCTGACTGCCCACGACGCCACACAAGCGCTGCAGATGCTAGGCTCCGGCACGCAGGTGTCCCTGTTGCTCAGCGATGTTGGGCTGCCGGGGATGAGCGGCCGCCAATTGGCAGAAATCGCGCGGACGCTACGTCCAGGCCTGCCGATCTTGCTGATCACCGGCTACGCAGAGACCGCTATTTCCCGAGATGATTTTCTCGATCCGGGAATGCACCTGATGTGCAAACCGTTCGAACTGCAGCAGCTTCGTGATCAGATCCTCAAGCTGCTCGCTGACCACTGATACAGGCTACTCATCCAGCATCTGATAGACCTTGCCGACCAGGTTTTCCAGCGAAAATGGCTTGAGCATCAATGCAGTACCCGGTTTTCCAAGCAAACTGCGCTCCAGCGGTTGCTCGGTATAGCCGGTAATGAACAGCATTTTCTGTGTTGCCCTGGTCTGGCGGATCGCTTTGCCAACCTGCCGACCACTCATGCCTCCCGGCAGACCTATATCGGTAATGACCAAGTCGTAGGGGCCGTCCTGCTCATAGCACGCCAATGCCTGCACGGCGTCACCCGCCTCGTGCACCTCGAAACCGTTATCTACCAGCACCTCTCGCATCAATGCCCTGAGATTGAGCTGATCGTCGACCAACAGTATCCGTTCCCCGTTCCCACGCTTGCGTTCACAAGCGCGTATATCGGAGTCGCTGGCCGGCAAATCACCCGGATACCGGGCAAATAGCAAAGTCACTACGGTACCGTCACTGGGACTGGACTCGATCCACACATGACCGCCTGACTGGTGGACGAACCCGTAGACCATCGCAAGCCCCAGCCCAGAGCCCCGACCTTTCGGTTTGGTGGTGAAAAACGGCTCGAACGCGCGGCTGAGGATCTCTGCCGGCATGCCGGTACCCCCGTCTTCGACAAGAATGGCGACATAGTCTCCGGCCGGTATGCTTTCTCCATGCAGCGTCCGAGCCGGCAAGCGCTCGTTCGACGTGCGAACGGTCAGCACGCCCTGCTCAGCCGCCGCATCCCGCGCGTTGCTGCACAAATGCAGCATGGCGATCTCCAACTGGGCGCAGTCCACCCGTATTGGCCAGGGCGCAACATCCAATTGCCAGTGAACGTCGAAATCCGGGCCTAGCGCCTGATGCACGAGCGGTTTCAATTCCAGCAGCAGGGTATTGACGTTCACCGGGCGCGGCTGCAACGGCTGGCTTCGGGCGAAGGCCAGCAGCCGGTGCGTAAGGGCCATGGCACGCTGCACTGAGTCGCGCGCGACGTGGACGTACTCGTCGATGCGCTCCATTCGACCTTGGCCCATCCGTCGCTGGAGCAACTCCAAGCTCCCACCGACGCCGGCCAGCAGATTGTTCATTTCGTGGGCCATTCCACCTGCCAGTTGGCCCACGATTTCCATGCGCTGATTGTCACGGAGCAGGCCTTCGGCCTCGCGTACGATACTGGAGCGCTCCTGGGTGATATCACGCCCAACTGCCACCAGGACGTCCCCTTGTGAGCGGGCGCTCCAGCACATCCAGCAATAATGTCCATCTCTGTGCTTGAGCCGAGACTCGACTTCATGGACCGCCTTTCCCTGTAGCAAGTCGGTGATGGCCAACCTGACCTCCGCGCGATCACCGGGATGAACCAGGTCCACCAGGGCAACAGTATCCATGCCCTGCACGTCCCATCCCAGTACCCGTTGCCAGGCTTCATTCGCAGCCAGCAGCGTAAGCTCACGGCTGACGACGACCATCGCATCGCGCGCCATTCGCCAAAGATGATCGCTGCTGGGCAGATATTGCCCCACCTGATGCTCGAAACCCTGCGCCTGCTCGCGCCACTGCCTGACCTGCTCCATGCTGGCGGTGTTGTCGATCGCCGTGTGCAGGAGCCCGGCCACTGCACCTTGCTCGTCACGCAGTGGGGCGTAGCCAAAGGCGAACCAGGCCGGGCCATCATGTTCATGGCTGTTCAACTGAATGGGTGCATCAATGAAATTCGCACGCCCCTCCAGTGCCTGGAAGACCCAGGGGCCGATACGCGGCCACTCCTCGTGCCACAACAGATCAAAGCGCATGCCGAGTGATTGCTTGACACCGGGCAGAAGCGCCGTGTAGCTGCGGTTAGGTATCAGCGTGAGTGCTCGACCCCATACCAATGCACACGGAAATGGCGACAAAAGCATGATATCCACCGCCACTCGCAGTGACGGCGGCCATTGCGTCAAGGCACCGAGCGGTGTCGGCCCCCAGTCGAAACGCGTGATGTGTTCGCCCGCCATTTGTGCAGAACAGGAAGCTGCCGCTAGGTGAATCACCTGTGTAGCACCCATACGAGCCGCTTTGCCAGCATTCACGGAACAGACTCCCGTTCTAGCATGACGACGAAGATGGAGTAGCGGAGCAGAGTTTCCGGGTCCATGGCAACTCCTGGGCAGTATTGAGGTGGGTTTGAGCCTAGCACATGGATCGCCAGTGCCGCCTGGCAGACGCGCGTCCACCGTTGGCTCGGGGGGTAGGCGTAATCAATCCCACGCCTTGAGCATGCCTTGCTTCATACGCTACAGATATGACCTACAGCGTGGCCCCAGACACAGCCTTAGGCTCTTGGAGTCCTCCACTATCGGATTAGGAAATCAATGAGCATATCAAGGCATCCAAAGCATCAAAGCCGTCGCATGGTCGCTCTGGCGATCGCACTGCTGATCGGTGCTGCGCCACTGATCTCTGGGCTGCTCGTCATGGACTATCAATTGAATAAACGCTTGGAGCAAAGCGCGAAGATCGCCGTAGACGAAGCATTGTTCACGTTCGACCGTCTGTTCGATGGTCTGCGCGCCGCAGCAGTACTCGCCCTGCCGTCAGGGACAAAACCCTGCCAGGACATTCAGAACAGACTCGCCGCCCAGGTCGCAGGCAACCCTAGACTGCAATCGCTGATCGTCAATCAGGGCGCGGGGCGAATATGCCGCAGCATGGAGACCATGGAACTTCCCGACTTTGCCCCGGACCAGACCCTCCGGTTGATCTTCGATTCGACCGCGATACCCGATGGCGCACTGGTCGCCTATCGCTTGGTCAACGGCGACCGCTCAGTCGTCGCCACAACCTATGGACTGGAAATACGCAACGAACTACGCGCTTTCAAAAATGGCCTGCGTCTGATCGTTGAAGTCGGCGATCAGTACATTTGGACAGAGGGCGACAGCCGTGAGCAAATACGCCCCTCAATGTCGGAGTTCTTGGAAGGCGGTGTTTCCAAGAAGTACGGATACCGAATAAAAGTCGGCTATCCGCAAGGCTTCACTGCCGCGGAAGCACGCCAGGCAAGAAACAGCGTGCTCCCCTCACTGGTGCTGATCAGTGCACTCACTTCTGCCGTCGTGATCTGGAGCCTGCGTAATCGAAGGGTCAACATCGACGGTAAAACCGCCAGTCGGCGACCGGCGGCTTGACCCGACACGTGTGATCACTCGGCGCTCAGCACGCCTCGACGAACCTGATCACGCTCGATGGATTCAAAGAGCGCTTTGAAGTTTCCTTCTCCGAAACCATCATCTCCCTTGCGCTGGATGAACTCGAAGAACACGGGCCCCATCAGGGTTTCGGAGAAAATCTGGAGCAACAGGCGCTTATCTCCCGACACCGATGCGCCGTCGAGGAGAATACCTCGAGCTTTGAGTTGATCGACCGGTTCGCCATGCCCTGGAAGACGCTCCTCGAGCATTTCGTAGTAAGTCTGGGGAGGCGGCGTCATGAAGCGCATGCCAATACCTTTCAGGGCATCCCATGTTTTGAGCAGATCGTCGGTGAGGAAGGCAACATGCTGAATGCCCTCTCCGTTGAACTGCATGAGGAATTCCTCGATCTGTCCGGAGCCCTTGGAAGACTCCTCGTTGAGCGGAATGCGAATCATGCCATCAGGTGCGGTCATGGCCTTGGAAGTGAGGCCGGTGTACTCGCCCTTGATGTCGAAGTAGCGAATTTCCCGGAAATTGAACAGCTTTTCGTAAAAACCGGCCCAATAGGCCATGCGCCCGCGATAGACATTGTGAGTCAAGTGATCGATCACCTGCAGTCCCGCCCCAACCGGATTACGATCGACACCCTCGATGAAGTTGAAGTCGATATCGTAGATCGAGCTGCCCTCTTCGAAGCGGTCGATCAGGTACAGCGGTGCACCACCGATACCCTTGATCGCCGGTAGGCGCAACTCCATGGGACCGGTTTCGATCTCAACCGGCTGCGCGCCGAGTTCCAACGCTCTAGCGTAAGCGTCGTGCGCGTTGCGCACGCGAAACGCCATGCCGCATACCGACGGGCCATGCTCGGCAGCGAAGTACGCCGCGATGCTCTTGGGCTCATTGTTGAGAGTCAGATTGATGCCGCCCTGGCGGTACAGGTGCACCTCTTTGGAACGGTGGGTAGCCACCTTGGTGAAGCCCAATGCTTGGAACACGGGCTCAAGAACGCCAGGGGTGGGGGAAGCGAACTCGATGAACTCGAAGCCCATCAGGCCCATCGGGTTTTCGAAAAGATCTGCCATGTCGTTATCCTCAGCGGTAACAGAATGAATATGCTCGAATGCGTGGGATGTCAGACAGGACAGGCGGCGAGCAGGGAATTCCCCTGACGCTGCGGGCGAGAAAATCACCGATGAGAAGCTTGAACCCGTGATACGCCATAGCAATGTTCTCGGCTGGGTCGGTTCCCCAAAACGGGAAACCTTATTCTTGTATTCGTAACTTGATTCTACAGGGCGTAATTTCCTTTGTCGCGCACTCGTTCAGTGTGCGGACGCATCACCGACTATTCTTGTGCTGTCGGCAGCCACTCACCTCAAGACTCACATGCCTCTCACGCTTGAACGTCAACGTCATCGAACCTGGCGGGCTCTGCTCCCTTGGACGGTTGGCGCGCTGCCGCTGCTGTGCGGATTGGTACTGCTAGAGTGGCAAGTCGAGCGTAACCTGCACGAGCGCAGCGTGGCCACGGCACGACAGGTGGTCAATCACGTCGAACGCATTCTCGACAGCGTGTCGGCCGCAGCGAAGATCCTGGCGCCGCTGGCAGGCCGCCCTTGCGCAGAGGTGACGCTCGCACTGCGCGAGCAGGTGACGCGCAACGCGTTCATCCGCTCGACCAACCTGTTCGCCAACGACATACTTTATTGCTCGTCCCTGTTTGGCGCCATTCATGAGCCGGTCGAAGCGATGCGCTACACCGAGGGCCAACTGTGGTTGATGGATGGAAACACGGTCACGCCCGACCACGCGCTGCTGGTCTATCGAACCCACCAGGCTGGGCGTGGCGTTCTGCTCACGGTGGATGGGGATCACCTCATTACCGCCTTGCAGTTGATTGCCAATGACGAAGCCCTGCAGATTCAGGTCGGCACGCACTGGATGGGTGCCGACGGTCGGGTGCACCTCTCAAAGCCGCCTTTGACAGGCAGCACGCCAATATCGCTGTATTCCTCCCGCTATCCGTTCGGTGTACATGGCGGCTATCGCGCACATCAATCGCTGCGCACGCTCTACAGCCACTATCCAGCGCTGCTCGCCCTGCTGTGTGTCATCGGCACATTTATCGGCATGACCTGCCATTGGCAACTGCGCCGGGCGTCCTCGTCACGCAGCGAATTGGACAGGGCGCTGCAGGCCGACGAGTTCACCCCGTATTTCCAGCCCGTGGTGCGCACAAGCGACTATCGCTGGGCCGGGGCTGAGGTGCTGATGCGCTGGCAGCACCCGCGCGAGGGGCTGGTGCCCCCTGACCTGTTCATCCCTTATGCCGAGCACAGCGGGCAGATCGTACCCATGACTCGCGCGTTGATGCTGCGCACCGCCCGAGGTCTGGCGCCTTATGCAGCCTTCATGGATGAAGGCTTTCACATCGGCATCAACATCACCGCCGATCATTGCCAGGACTTCACCCTGCTCGACGAGTGTCGCGCCTTCCTCGGCTTCTTTCCCCCAGGACGGGTGCTGCTGACGCTGGAACTGACCGAACGCAAGCTGCTCGAAGTCACGCCGATGACCCTCGAACTGTTTGAGAAACTCCACCAGATGGGCGTAAAGATCGCCTTGGACGACTTCGGTACCGGGCAATCCAGCCTGAGCTACCTGCGTCAGTTCAACATCGATTATCTGAAAATTGATCAGAGCTTCGTCGCCATGATCGGCGGCGACGCGCTCTCGCAGCACATCCTCGACACCATCATCGAGCTCTCGCGCAAGCTGGATCTGGCGGTGGTCGCTGAAGGGGTGGAAACCGAGGCGCAGCGGGATTACCTGGCGCGACATCAGGTCGATCTGCAGCAAGGTTACCTGCATGCCAGGCCCATGCCACTGGAGGCCTTTATCCAGGCACTCGCCGCACGTTCCTCAAGCGGCCGGTTGCCCCCGGACACCCCCGCTGCCATCATGCCCGGTTGATCGGTCCGTTCACTCTCCAGCTATCGAGGCTTTCGTGTCAAAAGGCATCATCTCGTCCGTCATGGCGTCCTGTCTGTTCGCCGTGATGTATTTCTACACCTCCCTGCTTGCTCCGCTCGACGGCGAGGAAATTTTTGGCTGGCGAACGTTGCTGACCCTGCCGTGCCTGACCCTGTTCATGCTACTGAGCAAGGACTGGCGCCATGTCGGCGAACTGTTGACACGGATTCGCCAGACACCCGCCCTGCTGCTCGGCATGATCGGCACTTCATCGCTGCTGGGCATCCAGTTGTGGCTATTCCTGTGGGCACCGCTGCATGGGCGCAGTCTGGAAGTATCGATGGGCTACTTCCTACTGCCCCTGGCAATGGTGCTCACGGGCAGAGTGGTCTATGGCGAACGTCTCTCACGCCTGCAAAAACTGGCCGTGGGCTGCGCTGCCCTAGGCGTTGGCCACGAGTTGTACCAGCATGGCAGCTTCGCCTGGGAAACCTTGGTGGTGGTGGTGGGCTACCCGATTTACTTCGTCCTGCGCCGACGCTGCCGCACCGACCACCTGGGCGGTTTGTGGTGCGACATGTGCCTGCTGCTGCCCTGGGCCCTGTACTTCGTGATCGAGGGCCCCCTGACAACGGCCGACCTGGCCGCCCATCCTGGATTGTATGGGCTGATTCCCCTGCTCGGTGCGATCAGCGCCTCGGCGCTGATCGTCTACGTGCTGGCCAGCCGCTTACTGCCCTTTGGCCTGTTCGGTTTGCTCAGCTACGTCGAACCGGTGCTGCTGGTTGGCGTGGCACTGCTGCTGGGCGAAACCATCACCTCGGATCAGTGGCTGACCTATCTGCCGATCTGGGCCGCCGTACTGGTCCTGGTGCTCGAGGGCATCAAGCACCTGCGTCAGCGTCGGCGGGCGGTGTAAGGCGCACCTGGCGCACTCGGCGCTCCTGCACCGCCATCACCGTCATGCGCCAGCCATTGCAGTCGAGCTGATCGCCGACCATCGGCAGGCGGTCGAGCAGGCTCATCACCAGTCCGGCGAGGGTCTGGTAATCCTCGGTGGCGCGGGCGGCGAAGCCGGTTCGCGCCTGCACCTGGGTCAGGTTCAGCGCCCCGTTGACGACGAACCCATCGACCTCCTGGACGATCTCCGGCCCGGCCACCTCACTGGCATCGGGAAGCTCACCGGCGATCGACTCAAGAATGTCGGTCATGGTCAGCACGCCGGTGAAATCACCGAATTCGTTGATCACGAACGCGATGTGCGTCGACTGTCCGCGCATCTGCTCCAGCGCATTGAGAATGCTGAAGCTCTCCAGCAGGTTCAGCGGCTGGCGCACCATTCGCTCAAGGTCCGGGGTACTACCGGTCAGCAATTCCTTGAGCAACTCCTTCTTGTGAACGAAGCCCAGAGGCTCGTCGATGCGACCGTCACGAATCAGCGGCAGCCGTGAGTAAGGCGAGTTGATCAGCGTCTGCGTGATCATCTCGGCCGACTGCGCCAGGTCCAGCGCATCGACTTCGGTGCGCACGGTCATCACGGTCCGGATCGGCCGCTCGGCGAGGTTCAGCACACCGCTGATCATCACGCGCTCGCGGCGGTCGAACAGCACCTGTTCTTCACCGCCTTCGACCAGATCGGCGATCTCCTCGCCCAGTTCGTCAGCCTCGACACGACGCCCGCCCAGCAGGCGCAGCACCGCGTGGGCGGTGCGCTCGCGCAGCGGGCGGTGCTGTTGCAGGCTGCGCTTGCGACGAGCCCGGGCCAGTTGGTTGAACGCCTCGATCAGGATCGAGAAACCGATCGCCGCATACAGATAGCCCTTGGGAATGTGGAAGCCCAAGCCTTCGGCGGTCAGGCTGAAGCCGATCATCATCAAGAAGCCCAGGCACAGCATGATGACCGTCGGGTGGGCGTTGACGAAACGGGTCAGCGGCTTGCTGGCCACGATCATGATGCCGATGGAGAAGATCACTGCGATCATCATCACCGACAGATGCTCGACCATGCCCACGGCGGTGATCACCGCATCCAGCGAGAACACCGCGTCCAGCACCACGATCTGCGCGACGATCGGCCAGAAAGCCGCGTGACGTGCACCCGCACTGCTTTGGGCGACATGCCCTTCAAGGCGCTCGTGCAGCTCCATGGTGGCTTTGAACAGCAGGAATACGCCGCCAAACAGCATGATCAGATCTCGACCTGAGAAGCTCTTGCCCCATACCTCGAACAGCGGCGCAGTGAGCGTCACCATCCACGAGATCGAGGCCAGCAGGCCAAGGCGCATCACCAATGCCAGCGTCAAACCAATCACCCGGGCGCGGTCACGCTGATGCGGGGGCAGTTTGTCGGCCAAGATGGCAATGAACACCAGGTTATCGATACCCAGCACCAGTTCGAGCACGATGAGTGTCAGCAGGCCCAGCCAGGCCGTGGGGTCAGCTAGCCATTCCATCAGCAGGTACTCTCGGGGAACGCGTCAGGACGACGCATGAAGGGCGGCCGGGACGGCCAGGGACTGGGGGGCTCCGCGAAGGTGCTCATAAGGGCCTTAAGTGTAATTTGGGATGTCGATCCTACAATCGAAGCAGGTTTTTCTGACAGCGGGAAACTATTACAAAAACTGTAACCGGTCGCTGAGCACTTTCGTTCAATACGCCGCAGTGCCCCCTGCAAGAGCATGGCCGCTTCATAGAACAACGAGGACGCCTTCCATGAGCCTGTCACTGTCCATGGCCGCTTTCGCCTTGGCCGCTTCGATTTCCCCAGGCCCTGTCAACATCGTCGCGCTGGGCAGCGGCGCGCGACACGGTCTGCGGGCCAGCCTGGGACACGCCGCCGGTGCCAGCCTGGGCTTTTGCCTGTTGCTTGTGCTGATCGGCCTGGGCCTGCACGAACTGCTGCTGCGTTGGCCACTGCTCAATCGTCTGCTGCACTGGGGCGGTGTGCTGTTCTTGCTGTACATGGCCTGGAAGCTGGCCAGCGACAGGGGCGAGTTGCACACCGGGCACCAGAGCCAGGCACCTTCGGCTTGGCACGGCGCGGTGATGCAGTGGCTCAATCCCAAGGCATGGCTGGCCTCGGTGGCCGGTATCGGCGCCTATACTGGCGGCGATCACCAGTTGCTGTGGCTGTTCACCTGGCTGTACGCGCCCATTTGCTTTGTGTCGGTCGCCAGTTGGGCCTGGGCGGGCAGCATGATCAGCCATTACTTGGGCAATGCCCGGAACATGCGCCTGTTCAATCGGCTACTGGCGGGCTTGCTGGTGGTCAGCGCGGCGTATCTGATGCTGGCCTGAAGGGCTGGATCACCGACCGCTGCGGTAGTGTCCAGGCGTTGCCGCCAGGTGTTGCTTGAAGGCGCGCTGCAAATGCGCCTGATCGGCGAACCCGGCCTCCAGCGCCACTTCGGCGATGCCCCGCCCCCGACGCAGCTCAGCCCGCGCATGCTGCACACGCTGATCGATCAGGTAACCATGCGGGGTAAGGCCGAAGCGACGGCGGAAGGCACGAATCAGATAGGCCCGCGACAATCCCGCTGCCGCGCAGATGTCTTCGAGGCTCAACGGATCGAGCCGATGGGCGCGAATAAAGGCCGCTGCGGTTTCCAATTGGGGATGAGCCGATAGCGGCCGTGGCTCGGGCACCTCCAGATACACCGGCAGCGCCCTGAAGAACGTCTTCAGCATTGCCTCGGCATTCACGGTGTGACCGTCGAACAGTTGCCCGAACACCTCCAGCAAGTGCCCATAGAGACGGGGACAATCACTCCACGTCGCCACTGGCAGCACGAACCCCTGGGCCTGCAGCCAGGGCAGATCCACATACAGCATCAGGTACGACCACTGCTCATCGGCGATGGGGTTGCACGCATGGACTGCACCCGGGTTCATCAGGACGGTGGCACCCGCTGCCAGTTCTCGCCATTGGTGACCATTGAGATAGGTACTGCGCCCACCTGTCACCACGCCGATGGAAAAGCTCTCATGGGAATGCGGGCCATAGCAGACTTCACGACCATCCCCGACCCGCCGCGCTTCGACGAAGGGCAGTGCTGAATCGCGCCAGAATTGCGAGTGGGTGCTCATACCCACTTCCCAAGGTCGCCCGGCAGGGCTGTGCAACCTGGGAACGTGACCACACCACCCTTGCGGGACCGGCGATACAGGGTTTGAGATCTGATCATGGCAGGACAGTCGGAAGACTCACGGATTGGCACAGCATAAGCCTTTAGCTGGCAATGTCACCTCCCCCCTGGTGTCAGGCCGGCGCGGTCATGCCGATGAAGTGTGCCAATTCCGGCGTCCTCGGCGCGGCGAACAGCGCTTCGGGATCGCCCACCTCGTGCACCTTGCCCTGATGCATGAATACCAGTTTGTCGCCCACTTCCCGAGCGAAGCGCATCTCGTGGGTGACCATGACCAGGGTCATGCCCTCGCGGGCCAACTGGCGCACCACACCTAGCACCTCGTTCACCAACTCCGGATCCAGCGCCGAGGTGATCTCGTCGCACAGCAGCACCTTGGGCGACATCGCCAGGGCCCGGGCGATGGCCACCCGCTGCTGCTGTCCGCCGGAAAGACGATCCGGATAGGCGTCGAACTTCTCGGCAAGGCCGACCCGAGCCAGCATCTGCCGGGCCAACGCCTGTGCCTCGGCTTTGCCGGCCTTCTTCACCACTTGCGGTGCCAGCATCACGTTCTCACCGACCGTCAGGTGTGGGAACAGGTTGAATTGCTGGAACACCATGCCCACCTTCTGGCGCAGTGCGCGCAAATCGGCGCGACTGGCATCGAGGTATTCGCCATCCACTTCGATCACCCCGTCACTGATCGATTCCAGACCATTGAGGGTCCGCAGGAAGGTGCTCTTGCCCGAGCCGCTGCGGCCGATGATGGCCACCACTTCACCTTCTTCGATGCTCAGGTCGACGCCCTTGAGCACATGATTGTCACCGTAATACTTGTGCAGCGCGGACACTCTAAGCAGCGGCATGCAGCCTCCTTTCAAGGTAGCGGGCGCTCAGCGAGAGCGGATAACAGAGGATGAAGTAGCCGAGCGCGACCAGGCCGTAGACCATGAACGGCTCGAAGGTGGCGTTGGCGATCATGCCGCCGGTCTTGGTCAGCTCCGTGAAGCCGATGATCGAGGTTACGGCGGTGCCTTTGACCACCTGCACCGAGAAGCCCACGGTCGGCGCAACGGCGATACGCAGGGCCTGCGGCAGGATCACGTGGCGCAGTTGCTCCAGACGGCTCAGCGCCAGGCTTTCGCTGGCTTCCCACTGCCCTTGCGGGATCGATTCCACGCAGCCGCGCCAGATCTCGGCGAGAAATGCACTGGTGAACAGGGTCAGCGCGATAGCCGCCGCGGCCCAGGCCGACACATCCACACCGAACAACGCAATGCCGAAGAACACCATGAACAACTGCATCAACAACGGCGTGCCCTGAAACAGCTCGATGTAGGCACGCGCCAGCCGCCGTGGCAGTGCGCGCTCGGAGATCCGTCCGATCAGCACCAACAGTCCGGCAAGCCCGCCGCAGACGAAGGCCACCAGCGATAACGCCAGAGTCCACTGCAACCCCACCAGCAGGTTGCGCACGATGTCCCAGAAGGTGAAATCCATTCAGCGTTTCCCCATCAGCAGACGCTGGCCGAGCCAGTTGAGCAGTTGGCGCACGACGATGGCCATCAGCAAATACAAGGCGGTGGTCAGCAGGTAAGTTTCAAAGGCGCGGAAGTTGCGCGACTGGATGAAGTTGGCGGCGAACGACAGCTCCTCGGTAGCAATCTGCGAGCAGACCGCCGATCCGAGCATGACGATCACGATCTGACTGGTGAGCGCCGGCCAGACCTTGGCCAGGGCCGGGCGCAGCACCACGTGCCGGAACGCCTCGAAGCGACTCATGGCCAGCGCCGCCGCGGCCTCCAACTGCCCCTTGGGGATCGCCTGGATACCGGCGCGAATGATCTCGGTGCTGTAGGCGCCGAGGTTGACCACCATGGCCAGCACCGCGGCTTCCCACTCGTTCAGACGAACACCCAGTGCCGGCAGACCGAAGAAGATGAAGAACAGTTGAACGATGAACGGCGTGTTGCGGATCAGTTCCACGTACACAACGAACAGCAGGTCGAACGGGCGCAGGCGCCAGGCCCGCACGCCTGCACCGACCACACCGATGGCAAGGCCAAGCACCGTACCGATGACGGTCAGCTCCAGAGTGAACAGTGCGCCCTTGAGCAGCAGGTCGCTCTGGGCGAGCACGGGCGCGAAGTCGAATTGATAGGCCATGGTCCGAGAGTCCGCCTGGTGCTTAAAGGTCGGCTGGCAGCGGTTGCTTGAGCCATTTCTCGGCGTTGCGATTCAGGCTGCCGTCGGCCTTGGCGGCAGCCAGTGCGCTGTTGACCTTGTCCAGCAATGCCGGCTCGTGCTTGGCGACGCCGACGTAGACCGGCGAGTCCTTGAGCTTGACCTTGACCACCGGCACCTTGGCCGGGTTCTTCTCGGCGATGGCCGCCATCACCACGCTGCCACTGGCGATCAACTGTACTTGGCCAGACAAGTAGGCGGCGATGGTCGAGTTGTTGTCCTCGAAGCGTTTGATCACCGCGTCTTTGGGTGCGACGGCGCTCAGCGCCATGTCCTCGATCGAGCCGCGGGTGACGCTGATGGTCTTGCCGGCCACTGCGCCGATGTCGTCGATCGGCGCGTCGGCCGGACCGAACACCGCCAGGTAGAACGGCGCGTAGGGCTGGGAGAAGTCGATCACCGCTTCACGTTCGGCATTCTTGCCCAGGCTGGAAATCACCAGGTCGACTTTACCGGTGGTGAGAAAGGGAATGCGGTTGGTGCTGTTGACCGGCGTCAGCGCCAGCTTGACGCCCAGTTTGTCGGCCAGTAACTGCGCGGTGTCGATATCCAGCCCGCGCGGCTTCATGTCGGGGCCAACCGAGCCGAAGGGCGGGAAATCCTGGGGCACGGCGACCTTGAGCACCCCACGGGCAGCGATGTCGCTCAGCGCATCGGCCTGGGCGGGTGTGAGCGTCAGGCCCGCACTGCAGAACAGGGTGGCCAGGAGCAGGGAGCGGAACGTCGTCATGGAAGGCCTCGCGGAAAGTCGAATGGGTGTGCGCTGCAGGCCATTGCAGGCAGCATGCCAGCTCGTCCTGAAATCGACCGCGAGTGCGCGTGGCGCGGGCTCTACAAGGTCTTACTGGTCTGAACAGTTGAACTCTAGATCTCACTCGGTTGGCCTCGTGCGCCCTGCTTTCGTGCGCTGTAATCCGCGCTGCGCCAGCTTGGCGCAAGGCTTGCCAGCACCGGCAGATCGCCGTACAACGTCAGCGTCATCGCCCTCCTACCGGTCTGAACAGCATGCTCGACACCCTCCCCCGCGCCGTACCGGAACTGGCCCTGCAGGCCATCCGCAAGCTCATCGACGAAGGCGGTTATCAACCCGGCGACGCCCTGCCCTCGCAACGCGACCTGGCCGATCGCCTCGGCGTCAGCCGGGCCTCCCTGCGCGAAGCCCTGTCCTCGTTGAGCGCCCTGGGGCTGATCAGCGTGCAGGCCGGCAAAGGTGTCTTCGTGCAGAGCCCGGCACCGGGCGGATTCGCCTGGCCCTATGCCGAGCAAGTGTCGGCGGCCGATACCTTCCAGATGCGTTATGCCCTGGAGGGGTTTGCGGCCGGCCAAGCGGCCCTGGCCCTGACCGCCGATCCGCTGGACCGGCTTCGGGCCAACGTCGAGGCCATGCGCGTGGAGCTGCGCGCGGGCCGCTTCGAGGCGGCGGCGCGACTGGATTTCGAGTTCCACCAGGCGCTGCTGCAGGCCTGCGGCAATCAGGCGATGCTGCAGGTGATCACCAGCAGCCGGGAGATCTTCCTGGAAAGCCAGAAGCTGCCGTTCAGTCGTCCCGAGCGGGCCATGGAAACCTGGCAGGAACACCGCACTATCCTCAAGGCCCTCGAACGCCGCGCCCAGGCCGCCGCCCAGCGGGCCATGCAAGCGCATATCCGCAACGCCGCCTCGCGCACCGGGGTGGTGTTCACGGTTTGAATAGCGCTGGCGCCCGGATCGGTCCAAACGGATATCTCGGTGTCGTGCTCAAGGATGCGGCGGTCGTTGCGCTGAGGTGTACTGCACCTGATAACCAGACGACAGGGCATGATCCTGTCCGCCCCCATCAGGCTGCCTACGCCAACCGGAGCACGTGCCCATGTCCGCATCCCATGAGGTATCCCCCGCCACCCTGCGCCGCGTGATTGCCGCCTCGGCCATCGGCAACTTCGTCGAGTGGTTCGATTTCGCGGTCTACGGCTTTCTCGCCACACTGATCGCCAGCCAGTTCTTCGCCAGCGAGGATGCCAGCGTCGCCTTGCTCAAGACCTTCGCCGTATTCGCCGTCGCCTTCGCCCTGCGCCCGCTGGGTGGCATCGTCTTCGGCGCGTTGGGCGACCGTCTGGGACGCAAACGTATCCTCTCGCTGACCATCCTGTTGATGGCCGGCTCCACCACACTGATCGGCCTGTTGCCGACCTACGCCAGCATCGGCATCGCCGCCCCGGTATTGCTGACGCTGGCGCGCTGCCTGCAAGGTTTTTCTGCCGGAGGCGAGTATGCCGGCGCTTGCGCCTACCTGATGGAGCACGCCCCACGCGAACGCCGGGCGTTCTATGGCAGCTTCGTGCCGGTCTCGACGTTTTCCGCGTTCGCGTGTGCAGCCGTGATCGCCTACGGCCTGGAAGCCAGCCTGAGCAGCGATGCCATGAACGCCTGGGGCTGGCGCGTACCGTTCCTGATCGCCGCGCCCCTGGGGCTGGTGGGCCTGTACCTGCGTTGGCGCATGGAGGAAACGCCGGCCTTCCGCGAGGCGCTGGCCGAGGGTCGCCAGCACGAGCACTCGCCGCTAAAGGACACCCTGCGCCACCATGGCCGAGCCATTCGCAATCTGGGGGCCTTCATCTCGCTGACGGCGTTGTCGTTCTACATGTTCACCACCTACTTCGCCACGTACCTGCAGATGGTCGGTCATCTCAGCCGTGCCCAGTCGCTGCTGGTAACCACGGTGGCACTGCTGTTCGCTGCCGCCGGATGCCCGCTGGCCGGCGCGTTGTCGGACCGCATCGGCCGGCGTCGGACCATCGGTTTCACCTGCCTGTGGGTAATGGTCTGCGTATTCCCCGCCTACTGGCTGGCCAGTTCCGGCTCGATGGCCGGCGCCCTGTTAGGGGTGATCCTGCTGGCAGTCGGCGCCTTGTCCAGTGGTGTAGTGACCGCTGCCTTGCTGTCGGAGAGCTTCCCGACCCGCACCCGCTACACTGCGTCGGCGATTACCTACAACGTGGCCTATACCCTGTTCGGCGGCACCGCACCGCTGGTGGCGACCTGGCTCATCACCCAGACTGGCAGCAGCTTGGCGCCGGCTTTCTATCTGGTGATGATTGCTTTGGTTGCGCTGGTCGGTGGATTGGCGCTGCCGGAAACCTCACGCGTTTCACTGGATGACGAAACACTCGGCGGCCCATCGACGGCCCGTGGGCGAGCCAACGCGTTGTAACCGACGACAGGGGGCGTTGGCTACGCCCCCTGTTTGGGTAACGACGCCTAAAGCTGCGGGCGATTACCGCCCCAAATCCCCAAGGCGAAGCAGGTCTGCGTTTACAAAACTAACCAGATGGTACAAAAATAATCGCATCCAATAACAAAAGCGATGCACTGTCATGACCTCCCCCCTCGCCGCCCACGGCATTCTCGCCGGCCTTGTCGGTCGTGGTATCCAAGCCTCCCTCACGCCTGCCCTGCACCAAGGCGAAGGCGATGCCCAATCCCTGCGTTATCTGTATCGTCTGATCGATGCCGATCAGCTCGGCGTGGACGATAGCGCTCTGCCTGCGCTGGTGGACGGCGCGCAGCGCAGCGGCTTTACCGGCCTGAACATCACCTTCCCGTTCAAGCAAGCCATCGTGCCGTTGCTCGACGAACTGTCAGAAGAAGCCCGTGGCATCGGCGCTGTGAACACCGTGGTATTCAAAGACGGCAAGCGCATTGGCCACAACACCGACTGCTTGGGCTTTGCCGAAGGTCTGCGCCGTGGTTTGCCCAATGTGGCGCGCCGCCAGGTGGTGCAACTGGGCGCCGGCGGTGCAGGTTCGGCGGTGGCGCATGCACTGCTGGCCGAGGGCGTGGAGCAACTGACCCTGTTCGAGGTCGACGCCGCTCGCGGGCAAGCCCTGGTAGAAAACCTCGCACAGCGTTTCGGTGCTGGCCGGGCGCTGCTCGGCAATGATCTGGCGGTTGCGCTGGCCGCGGCTGACGGCCTGGTCAACACCACGCCGGTGGGCATGAGCAAACTGCCCGGCACTCCGCTGCCGGTGCATTTGCTGAATGAGCGGTTGTGGGTAGCGGAAATCATCTACTTCCCGCTGGAAACCGAATTGCTGCGCCATGCCCGAGCGTTGGGCTGCCGTACCTTGGACGGCGGCACCATGGCGGTATTTCAGGCAGTGAAGGCGTTCGAGCTGTTCAGCGGCCGGCCGGCCGATGCTGCACGCATGCAAGCGCACTTTGCACGGCTGAGTTGAGGGTCGCAGGCAGGTCGAAGGCAAAGGCCAGATGAGCACTAACGCCCAGACCTGCGCATCGCCGAGCGCAATCAGTCGTCCAGTGGTTTGGGCGCCGCAGCGGGCTTGACAGGTTTGGTCCCCTTGTTCGGCTTCTCCGGCTTGCCGGCTGGCGCCACAGCCACCGGTTCAGGCGCAGTCACAGCCTTTTCGCTGGCCGGCAGTTCGTCGACTGCCTTGAACACCGCTTGCGGGTCGAGCTTCTCCGGGGTGTCGTCGTCCTTGAGTACATGACGCTCGCCATCCTTGCCGATCAGGATCACCCGGGTGCCTTTGCTCGCCCCGAGCTTGAGCTCGCGGATCAAGGCCATGGTGGTCTGCTGCTCGAGGTTCTTGTCTTCGCGCTTGCCCATCATGCTGGCCACGCTGAACAGCACCAGATTGCGCTCCTTGAACCCGGCTTCGGTGGCAGGATCCTTGATGGCCTGCTCCAGGCCGCGCAGCGTCGGGTCGGCGCTGCTGGGCGCGATGACGACCAATGGCCGTGCCTTGCCCAGTTCCTTGGCCAGTGGAGCGTCGCTGTCGGCGGCGAACAGCGGGCCGCTGACGGCGAACAGGGTGGCGAGGGTCAGTGACCGGACGAGCATGAGCATCTCCTTGTTTTCTCGATTAACCAGGGACTACAGATCAGGGAGAAAGATCCGAGCCAGAGCCTAAACCAAGGGATCAGGCACCGGCTTAGACTAAAGGTAACGTGGGATTTCGGAAACGGCCCCGAACGTCTCAGAAGCTTCCTACACATCTGCAAGCATAGTCGATCAAGGCATCAGGGACGCCTGTGGCTGGGCCCCGGTTGCGGTTCGGGCCTGGCCTGGGCGAGTGCTGCACGGGTGTATGCCAATATGCGTGCATCCCACGCCGCCTCTCGGTCCCGACCAATGCTGCGCAGCCAGTTTTCATGGTCATCGGCGGACACCGTCAGTGCCCTGACCTGTTCGGCGAACGCCGAATCGTCCTGTATTGCTGCCAATTCACTCTGGCTCTCTTGCAACTGGCGGGCGTTTTCGGCCAAAGCCGCTGCATTGCGCACCCGCGCCTCAGAATCCTCGCCCAGCGCCTGTGCTTCATCGCCCAACACCCGCGCCCGTTGCTGCAAGGCGTCGATCTGTGCGGCGCGATCGAGCAGCACCTGGTCATAGCTTTTGCCCTCGGCCATGTCCTCGATCACCTGCAAGCGGCTGTGGAAACGTTGGTCCAACCGCTCGAAGCCTTCTGGATCGCTGCGCAGCAGATGGGTGCGCCAGAAGGACTTCCAGACCATCGACTGCGCCACCGCCTCGTCGGTCTCGCTCTCATGCAGCCGCGCCCGCGCGTCGTCCAACTGATCCGCACCCACACCAGCCACCTCGCGGTAACTCATGGTCGCCGGTTGCCCCGGCAGATCGAACTCGTCACGCAGGCCTAGCCGGTAGGCCAGTCCTACCTCGACTTCATCCGGATGCCCACCGTCCCGGCGCCGACTCTGCAGGTCTTCGGCGATGATGCGATCGAGTTCGTCCAGCCGCCACAACTGTCGACCCAGGTACAGCAGAGCGGACTCTTCGGCACCGCGCTCGGCCTCACACCGTGCTCGCCACACCAGCAGATGGACTTCCAGATCGCTGAAGCGGCCAATCACCGCGTCGTCACACCCCTCCAGCCCCCTGGACAGGTCGAACAGCTCCTGACGCAGTTCGGCATGGTCCTGGGCAGCCTGCAGGGTGGCCGCGACTCGGCTGCCCAGGCCGGTAGGGTCGGTCCGGTAATCGCGGGTCTCGCGCAGACGAGCCAGCAAGGCCAAGTAGTCCTGACTGCCCGGCTCGGCCTGCAAGGCGTCCCAGGCTTCGCCGAAACCTCTGGCCTCACGCGGCGCGATGCGGCGCATCCACCCCTCGCGGGCATAATCCAAAGCCTGAGCAAGATCGAGCGACTCGGGTTCCTCGACCCCTGAGGCAGGATCGGTTTCCTCCAGCCAGCCGTTCACCCTCATGAAACTGCGCAGCCGGTTGGCCGAGCCGGACTCCAGCGGGTTCTCGGCTAGCAGGATGGCACCCGAAACCCACAGCGGGACCCGGTAATAGTCGTCTGGCACCCGTGTAATGAGATTGTTGCGCAGGTCCACTTCTTCCAGCAGGTGATGGTCGAACAGACCGCTCGGCAGTTCGCTGATGCTCGTCGCACGCACCTGCAGCGAGATCAGGCGCGGCATGGCAGCCACCGAGAATACCCGCCCCAGCGGATTGAACGACAGGTTCAGCCGCTGCAAACGGGTACAACGACCCAGACGCTCGGCCTGTTCAGGATCGAGCACGATCTGGTTACCGTACAGGTCCAGCTCGCGCAACTCAGGCAAGTGCTCGATGTTGGCCGGTAATCGGCTCAACGCGTTGTTGTTCAGCGCCAGGGACTGCAAGCCGGTGAAGGCGTTCATGAACGACTCAGGGATCTCTTCCAGGCTCATGCTGGTCATGTTCAGCGACACCACATGACTGAAGCGCACCTGCGCCGGGATGTCTGGTAGTCGATGCATGGGCAGCCCCCAGAGGGCCAGGCGATAGCCGATCGG
Organism: Pseudomonas boreofloridensis; assembly: GCF_030580795.1. NCBI lineage: Bacteria > Pseudomonadati > Pseudomonadota > Gammaproteobacteria > Pseudomonadales > Pseudomonadaceae > Pseudomonas > Pseudomonas boreofloridensis. Next base: position 75,353 of record NZ_JAUQOQ010000015.1, read on the forward strand.
CTCGCCGACCTGGTTGGCCACGCGCTGAGACTGGCGGCGCCAGACAGCCATCAGCGCATCCCTCATGGCAGAGCGCTCGGCACGGGCCATCAGCCCCGGCGCTTGCTGGGTCCAGGCAGCGAGATGTTCGCGCAGCGTGTCGAGCTCTGCGCCCAAGCGCTGCAGCTCGAGGTTATGGTCAAGACCTTGTGCGCGTACGGAAATCAGCCAGTTCTCCACTTCGCTGTCGCTGAAATTGGGGTACAGCGCCCGAACCCGTGCATACAATGCGCGGGCCTGGTGTCGCGCACCGCGCCCACTGAGCGGATAGCCCAGGCGTCCGTCAGCCAGACGCTGGGGCGGCCGGAAGCCGCCAACCGGCGAGCGCAGCCCCAGGGCCTGCTGGATTTCGCCAGGCTGACGGGCAGCCAGTCGGGCCATGTGCACGCGCAGGTTGTGCGGCAGTGGGTCGCTCAGTCCCATCGCCGTACAGCGCGATTCATCCAACGTGTGCGCGATGACTTCGAACAACTCGCCCCGCTCGCCGAGTGCATGCCCCCCCTGCGCCAACTGAAACCTGCCATTGAGATGAACCAGGTCGAAGCTGGCTGCGCCCTCCCCGGCTTCGATCGACAGCAGCGTGGGCCCCGACAATGAATGCTCGTACAAACGCCATCCGCTAGCGGCGGCCGGCCCAGGCGATCGGCCCAAGAGGTGCAACACCACCCGCGCCAGATCCGCGTCCTGACTGGCGTCCAGGTACAACGCCTCCAGCACCCGGGCGACACGGATCTGCCGCACCATTTCACGCGCCGCCTCCGCCAGGGCCAGCGGCACGCGTGCGCCTTGCAACAAACGTTCGCGATCCGCAGCACGGGCATCGTTCAGCACCTGGGCTGCGCCCCGTGAATGCAGCGAGGTGAACTGCCGTCGCACGATCTGCGCCGCGGGCGCGTCACTGGGCTGCGTGGCCTCATACAACTGCTCGAACAGTTCTCGACGCTGTGCCCAGATCCGCTCGGCCAGGGTTTGATCGCTGACGTCGGCGGCACCCGGCAAGCGCCGTGCATGGGCGAGCACCAGACCGTCGCTCGCCGGCTGGCCGCTGCGCAACTGGCTGACGGTGCCCCGAATGCGGCGGTCCAGATCATAGCGCTCGACGCTGTCCTGCCAGACTGCAGGAGGCTTGCGTCCATCGGCATGCAGCGCGCGCAATTGCGCGGCATCCAGGCCGTGAATCTGCATGATTTCGTCCAACTGCTGGTCATCCAGCCGCGCCCAGGCCCCGCCCAGGCGGCGACACAGCCGATACGGGTCGTCCCAGGCCAGCGGCTGCTCCCACCACAAACGCCAGGCACCGGCACCGTTGTGTTCGAGTAGCGGGCCGTGACCGTTGTGCGGCAAAAGCTGCCAGCGCAGATCGGCGCGCTGTCGCACCGGATAGTGATGTTCATCGATCTGGACCCAGGTACGGTCGCCGTGGCGCCAGAGGCCCTGCTCGTCGCAGCGCGCTTCGGCCGGCGGTGCGTCGCGCCAGGGCGAAAGGTCTTCGTGCCACAGGCGTGTACTGCCATCCTCCAGGGTGGCCGGCAGCAGCTCGTCGACCCAGCGTGATCGACTCCAGGCACCGCGCACCACACCCACGCCGGCGGCCGTGACCGCGAATGCAGCGACATCGCCCGCCACATTGAGCAGGTGGTCCAACGCCTCACTGGTATCGCCTTCGCGCCAGGCCTCGACGCCGTGGTAGACCTCGCCCAGCAGCTCCCAGGCGGTCACCGCCAGCAACCCCAGGCCGATCACCGGCACGAAGAAACCCGCCAGATTCAGCAAGGCCCAGCCTTCGCTGGCCAAGCGCTGATCGTGCTCGCGCTGCACCTGCTCATCGACGGCCTTGACCGGCACCGCGATCATCGCAGCATCGTCCTTGATCTGTGCGATGCGTGCCTGAGCCAACTGGTCGAACAACGGCTCAGGCAACGGCCGCATGTGCTCTTCGAGCGCAATGTTGGCCAGATCCGATACGCCCGCGTAGCCACTGACCAATTGATTGAAGAAGGCATTGGCCTGCCGTCTGCGAACGAAGCGACTGAAAAATGCTTGATAGTCGGCAGTGCGCAGGCGCTTGCCCAAGTCGTTGGCGAAGTAGCGCAAGTTGGGAAACGCACTCCAGGGCGTGTGCGGATCGCCTGGAATATGCACCAGCACACGTTGGCTTGAGGTATAGAGAGGGCTGAGGCTCTCATCGCGTACATCCAATACCACGATGCGTTCTAGTGCAGTGCCTAGCAACTGCAGGCCTTTGGTCTGAACCGGACAACCTTGGAAGGTTGGCTTGACGGTCAAGCTGCACACCTGCACCACCAGTTGTAACTCCTGCTCGCTCAGGTGGCCTCTCAGGCGCGCCACATGAGCATCGGCGAGCATCCCGTAGCGGTGTGCGCGGGCCAGGAGGGACAAGGTCCGGCGCTGCGCTGCGCCTGCCGGCTCGTCGGCGTGATCGTCAGGTTGCAGCACCTGGTCCACATGCGCCTGATACTGCCCACCCACATCCACCTCGCGGCACAGTTGGGCGAACTGCGCGGCAGTGGGCAGTACAGCCTGTTCGTCATCGGGCCGGAGCAGCCGATTGCCTTCCAGCTGTCCACCCTCCTCAGCCTGCTCGGCGCTGAAGTTGCGCAGAGCTGCCTCCAAGAGTGATATCTCGCGATACACCGCCTTGGTCACGGGGTAACCGATGGGTTGCGAGGTCAGTACAGGTTCGCGGGTGCCGACTCTGAACCGCAAGGCATCCAGCTCGACAGCCCTGCCCATCTGCTGTTCGAGCGCTGCGCTCAGCAAGGGCGCAGCGTAAGCATCCGGGGCTCGAAGTCCAGCCAATAGCGCTCTGGCCCGTTCATGAAAATACAGGCTCAAGCTCAACGCATCCTGAAGTGCCTGGACCTGTTCAATGCTGGCGGTCGCCAGCCAGTTGGGCAAGCGCCGACCGATGATCCAGTCCTGATGCGCTGCCGAGGGAGGGATAGCGTGAGTCACGATGGCATGCTCCTGGAGAAAGCCCTGAGGCTAAGGAGCAGGCGGTGCGCTCATGCGCTAGATAGTTGCCACGTAGAACGCGTCGACTCGCTCAGTCCTCGACTGGCGATAAGGCCTGCTCGGCGTCCCAGCCACCGCCCAGTGCTGCGATCAACTGCACACTGGCCACCAGCCTCCCCTGCAGCAGGTTCAAGGCGCTGCGCTCATTGCTCAGGGCGGTCGTCTGCACGTTGACCACGTCCAGATAACCGATTAGCCCAGCGCGATACTGGTTCTCGGTCAAACGCAACGACTCGCGCGCCGAATCCAGTGCTTCCTGACGTACCACAGCCTCATCGGCATAGACCTTCAACTGCACCAGGTAGTTTTCCACCTCTTTGAAGCCATCGAGCACCGTCTGGCGATACTGCGCGACGGTCTGGTCATACACCGCCACGGTGCGATCGACCTCGGCGCTGCGTTTACCGGCATCGAACAGAGTCAGCGCCAGTTGCGGGCCGACCGACCAGTAGCGATTGGGCAATTCGATCCAGTTGCTGAAGCTGCTGCTGGAATAGCCGCCATTCATGCTCAGCGATAGATCGGGGAAATAGGCGGCGCGCGACACGCCGATGTTCGAGTTGGCGGCCATGACCTTGCGCTCGGCAGACGCGATGTCCGGACGACGCTCGAGCAACTGCGACGGCAGGTTCAACGGAATCTGCGGCAATGCAGGGATGTCGCGGGTTTCGGCCAAGGAAAATTCGGCCGGCGCCTTGCCCATGAGCACGGCGATGGCGTTTTCGTACTGGGCACGTTGCCAGGCCAGGTCGATCAGGTCGGCCTGGGTGCTCTTGAGCTGGGTGCGCGCCTGGGCCACGGCATCGGGCCCGGCGACGCCGGCGCGGTACTGGTTCTGGTTCATCCGCAGCGAGCGTTCGTACGCGGCCACCGTGGCCTGAAGCAGCCGCTTCTGCTCATCGATCACCCGCAACTGCAAATAGTTCTGCACCAGCTCGGACTGCTGGCTCAGCCGAATTGCCGCCATGTCGGCAAGACTCGCCTGGGCGCTGGACTCATTGGCATTGAGGGTTTCGCGCAGCTTGCCCCACAGGTCGATCTCCCAGCTCACCCCCAATTGCGCGTTGTAGGTGTTGCGAATGCCACTGCTGTTGTTCGACAGACTCGAACTCGAGCTGCCCGCCCCCTGGGCCGAACGGTTCTTGCTGGTGGTGAGGTTCAGCGATGGAAACAGCGACGCACGGCTGCTACGCACCAGGGCCTGGGCCTGACGGTACTGCGCTTCGTACTGGGCCACGGTCTGATTGCTGCTGTTGAGGGTCTCGACCAAGGTATCGAGCTGGCGGTCGCCGTAGATTTCCCACCAGGCGCCACGGGCAATGGCATCCGAGGGCTTGGCCTGGGTCCAGCCCTCGGCCTGCTTGAACTGCACCGGCGTGCTGACCTCGGGACGGTGATAGTCGGGGCTGAGCGTGCAGGCACTGAGCAGCGCCACGCACAGCCCGGCACCTAGCAGGCGTGAGCCGCGGCCACGGGTCAGCAGTTGCAGGGCACGGTGCAGCGGGGTCTGGGCAAAAGTCATAGCGGGGTATCCAGGGCGGCGTCGGTACGCACGCCGCGCCAGCGGTTGAAACGATGGCGCGCGCGGTCCAGGTACAGGTAGACGACGGGAGTGGTGTAGAGGGTGAGCACCTGGCTGAACACCAGGCCGCCGATGATGGTCAGGCCCAGCGGCTGGCGCATCTCCGCGCCTTCGGCCTGGCTGAGCAGCAGCGGCAACGCGCCCAGCATCGCGGCGAGCGTGGTCATCAGAATCGGTCGCAGCCGTAGCAGGCAGGCGCGGCGGATGGACTCTTCAGGCGTCAGGCCTTCGTGGCGCTCCAGTTGCAGCGCCAGGTCGATCATCAGAATGGCGTTCTTCTTCACCACCCCGATCAGCAGGAACAAGCCGAGCAACGAAATCAGGCTGAACTCCCCGCCGGTGAGGTACAACGTAAGCAAGGCGCCCACCCCAGCCGACGGCAGGGTCGAGAGAATGGTCAGCGGATGGATGTAGCTCTCGTAGAGGATGCCCAGCACCAGATACACCAGCACCAAGGCGCCGAGGATCATGAATGGCTGGCCCTGGGCGGTCTTGGCGAAAGCATCGGCGTCGCCGCCGAGCTTGGCGATCACCGATTCGGGCAGCCCCAGCTTGGCCACCTCACGCTCCACCGCCGCCAGCGCCTGATCGACGCTATAGCCTTCGGCGACATCGAAGGAGATGTCCTCTGAGGCGAACTGGTCTTCATGGCTGACCCGATCGTTGGCCAGGCTGTTTTCGTAGTGGGCGATGGTCGACAGCGGCACCCGCGCGCCGTCGGCGGTGATCACCTGCACCTGTTCCAGTGTGCTCGGGTCCCAGGCATAGCGCGGGTTGATCTCCATCACCACCTGGTACTGGTTGAGGCTGTCGTAGATGGTCGAGATCTGCCGCTGGCTGTAAGCGTTGTTCAGCACCGCGGTGATCATGTCCATGTCGATGCCCAAGCGCTTGGCCTGGTCGCGGTCGACCACCAGCGTCACCTGCTGGGTGCCTGCACCGTCGCGCGCATCGATGGCGGTGAGCTGCGGCAGCTTGCGAAACGCCGCCGCTACTTTCGGGAACCACTCACGCAGGGCCGTCAGATCGCCACTCTGCAGGGTGTACAGGTACTGCGAGGAGCTCTGGTCACGTCCGCCGCCGCCCAGTTGCAGGTCTTGGTCGGCCATCAGGTACAGCCGCCCGCCCGGCACTTTCGGCAGCTCCTTGCGCAGCCGGTCGATGACTTTCTGGGCGTTTTCCTTGCGCTCGCCGATGGGCTTGAGGCGCACCAGCACGAAGGCGTTGTTGGTGCCGCTGTTGCCGCCGATGAAGCCGGCTACGCTCTGCACGGCCGGGTCGGCCAGCAGCGCACGTCGATAGGTTTCCATTTTCGGCTGCATGACGCTGAACGACAGGCCATCGTCGCCGCGCACGAAGCCCTGCAACTGACCGGTGTCCTGCTGCGGCATCAGGGTCTTGGGCACGATCACGTAGAGGGCAACGTTGAGCACGATGGTCGCCAGCAGGCTGAGCAACGTGAGGCGCCGATGGCGCAAGGCCCAGCCCAGGCTGCGGTCATAGCCGGCGACCATGCGCTGGTGCTGACGGTCGCTCCAGCGCTGCAGGCGTGTCTGCTGGCGCGCGGTGTGGGGCTTGAGCCAACGCGAGCACAGCATGGGCGTGAGGGTCAGCGACACCAGCAGCGAAACGAGGATCGCGGCCGCCAAGGTGATCGAGAACTCCTGGAACAACCCGCGCACGATGCCACCCATGAACAGGATGGAAACGAACACCGCCACCAGCGAGACGTTCATCGACAGCAGCGTGAAACCGACCTCCTTGGCGCCGAGAAAGGCCGCACGCATGGGCTTCTCGCCGTTCTCGATATGCCGTGAGATGTTCTCCAGCACCACGATGGCGTCGTCCACCACCAGTCCGGTGGCGAGGATCAGCGCCATCAGCGACAGGTTGTTGAGCGAGAAGCCACACAGGTACATGACCGCGAACGTACCCACCAACGACACCGGCACCGCCAGGCTGGGAATCAACGAGGCGCGCAGGTTGCCCAGGAACAGGTAGACCACCAGGATCACCAGCACCACGGCGATCAGCAGGGTGTGTTCGGCTTCCTTGAGCGTCGCCTTGATCACCGGCGAGCGGTCCATGGCCACGTTGAGCTTGACGCTGGCCGGCAGCAGCGACTGCAAGGCCGGGAGCTGGTCCTTGATCTGCTGCACAGTCTCGATGATGTTGGCGTTGGCCTGGCGGTTGATGACCAGCAGCACCGCCGCATCGTTGTTGAAGAAACCACTGTTGTAGCGGTTCTCGACACCATCGCGGACCTTGGCCACATCCCCCAGGCGCAGGATCGCGCCGTTTTGCTGGCGGATTACCAGGGGTTTGTAGTCATCGGCCTTTTCCAGTTGGTCGTTGGCACGCACTTGCCAGTTGCGCTGGTCATCCTCGACGAACCCCATGGGGCGGCGCTGGTTGGCATTGGCCACCGCGGTGCGTACTTCGTCCAGGGACAGCCCGTACTGGTTGAGCAGTTGCGGTTCCAGCTCGATGCGCACCGCTGGCAACGAGCTGCCGCCGATCTGCACCTCGCCCACCCCGGTGACCTGTGACAGGCTCTGGGACAGGATGGTGTCCGCCAGGTCGTACAGCTGGCCTTTGGACAGGACGTCGGAGGTCAGCGACAGCACCATGATCGGCGCCTGCGACGGATTGACCTTCTTGTAGGTCGGCATGCTGCGCATGCCGCTGGGCAACAGGTTGCGCGTGGCATTGATCGCGGCCTGGACCTCGCGCGCGGCACCGTCGATGTCGCGGCCCAGCTCGAAACCGATGATCACTCGCGTGGAGCCTTGGCTGGAATTGCTGGTCAGCACGTTGACCCCGGCAATGCTGCCCAGCTTGCGTTCCAGCGGCGTGGCCACAGTCGAGGCCATGACCTCCGGGCTGGCCCCCGGCAGGCTGGCCTGCACCACGATGACCGGGAAGTCCATCTGCGGCAGCGGCGAAACCGGCAGCAGACCGAAACTCACGCCGCCAAGCAGCATGATCGCCAGGCTCAGCAGCATGGTCGCCACGGGCCGACGAATGAACGGGCCGGACAGGTTCATCGAGCGCTCCCTGCCGGTCGCGGCGAACTGCAAGCCTCAAGTGGCAAGCGGCAAGCCGCGGCGTCTGCGCGTGTCGTGCCCGAGCGCTTCGCAATCAGCTCGCCGCTCGCCGCTTCGCGCTTGCCACTCATACCTGAGTCTCCAGCGCGGGGCTGCGCCGCCAGCGGCGCGAAAGGCGGTCGAAGTACAGGTAGATGACCGGGGTGGTGAACAGGGTCAGCACCTGGCTCACCAGCAATCCACCGACCATCACCAGCCCCAGGGGCTGGCGCAGCTCGGCGCCGGAGCCCGTGGCCAGCATCAGCGGCAAAGCACCGAACAGCGCGGCCAAGGTGGTCATCAGGATCGGCCGGAAGCGCAGCAACGCGGCCTGGTAGATCGCCTCCTGCGGGCTCATGCCTTGGTGACGCTCGGCCTCCAGGGCGAAGTCGATCATCATGATCGCGTTCTTCTTGACGATGCCGATCAACAGGATGATGCCGATGATGGCGATCATGCCCAGGTCATTGCCGCTGATGAGCAACGCCAGCAACGCCCCGACCGCCGCCGAAGGCAGCGTCGACAGAATGGTCACGGGATGAACGTAGCTCTCATAGAGCACGCCGAGCACGATGTACATGGTCACCACAGCGGCGAGAATCAGCAGCAAGGTGCTCGACAGCGAGGCCTGGAAGGCCTCGGCGGCGCCCTGGAAGCGCGTCTGCACCCCCAGAGGGACGCCAATATCGTGCTGCACCTGTTCGATCACCTGCACCGCTTCGCCCAGCGAAACGCCCTGGCCGAGGTTGAAGGACATCATCACCGCCGGGAATTGGCCGATGTGGGAAATTGCCAACTGCGCTTGGCGCTGCTCGATCCGGGCCAGCGCCGACAGGCGTACCTGTCCGCCATCGGCGGCCTTGACGTGGATCGATTCGAGCATCTGCGGACCGATGTTGGCGGCCGCCTGGGCCTGCAGCACCACGCGGTACTGGCTGGCCTGAGTGTAGATGGTGGAAATCTGCCGCTGACCGAAGGCGTCGTACAACGCGTTGGTGATCTGCGCCACGCTGATGCCCAGCCGGCTGGCCATGTCGCGGTCGATCGCCAGGTACACCTGCAGCCCCTTGTCCTGCAGGTCGCTGGCCACGTCGGTCAGCTCGGAGCGCTGCTGCAGCGCGTGCACCAACTTACCGCTCCATTCGGCGAGCATGTCCGGATCGGGCGACGACAGGCTGAACTGGTACTGGGTGCGGCTGACGCGGTCCTCGATGCTCAGGTCCTGCACCGGCTGCATGAACAGGCGGATGCCGACCAGGCGCTCGAGTTGCGGCTGCAGCCGGGCGATCACCTGGCTGGCGGTGACGTCGCGCTCGGCATGGGGCTTGAGGTTGATCAGCAGGCGACCGCTATTGAGGGTGGCGTTGTCGCCGTCCACACCGATATAGGACGACAAGCTCTGCACCGCCGGATCCTGCAGGATCACCTGGCTCAGCGCCTGCTGACGTTCGCTCATGGCGGCGAACGAGATCGACTGCGGCGCCTCGGAAATGCCCTGGATGACGCCGGTGTCCTGCACCGGGAAAAAGCCCTTGGGCACGATGACGTAAAGCATGACGGTGAGCGCCAACGAGGCCAGCGCGACCAGCAGCGTCAGCGGTTGATGCCGCAGTACCCAGCGCAGGCCTTGGCTGTAGCGCTCGATCAACCAGTCGATCCAGGCACCGCTGGCGCGGTAGAAACGGCCCTGTTCCTCTTCCCGGGGCTCGCGCTTGAGCAGCCGTGCGCACATCATCGGTGTCAGGGTGAGCGACACCACCAGCGAGATCAGGATCGCCACCGCCAGGGTAATGGCGAACTCACGGAACAGCCGGCCGACCACATCGGCCATGAACAGCAAGGGGATCAGCACCGCGATCAACGAGAACGTCAGCGAAATCAAGGTGAAACCGATTTGCCGCGCGCCCTTGAGCGCGGCCTGCAGCGGCGTTTCGCCTTCCTCGATATGGCGCGAGATGTTCTCCAGCATGACGATGGCATCGTCCACCACGAATCCTGTCGCGATGGTCAGGGCCATCAGCGTGAGGTTGTTGATGGAGAAGCCGGCCAGGTACATCACACCGAAGGTGCCGACCAGCGACAGCGGCACGGCGATGGAAGGAATGATCGTGGCGCTGAAGCGGCGCAGGAACAGGAAGGTGACCATCACCACCAGGGCAATGGCGAACAGCAGTTCATGCTGGACGTCGCGCACGGCGGCGCGGATGGTCTGGGTGCGATCGGTGAGCACACTGACGTCCAGGCCCGCCGGGAGGTTGTCGGTGATCGACGGCAACATCGTCTTGATGCGGTCGACCACATCGATGACGTTGGCCCCAGGCTGACGCTGGATGTTCAGCAGCACGGCGTGGTTTTCATTGGCCCAGGCGGCCAGGCGTTCGTTTTCGGCGCCATCGACGATCTCGGCGACGTCCTTCAAACGCAGCGGCGCGCCGTTGCTGTACTTGAGAATGAGGTTGGCGTATTCCTCAGGGGAACGCAGTTGGTCGTTGGCGTCGAGCATCGACACCCGCGTCGGCCCGTCGAAGTTGCCCTTGGGCTGGTTGACGTTGGAGGCGCCGACCAGCGTACGCACGTCGTCCAGGCTCAGGCCGTTGGCCGCCAAGGCATCGACATTGACCTTGATGCGCACCGCCTGGCGCTGGCCACCGGCGATGCTGACCATGCCGACGCCGCTGATCTGCGCGATCTTCTGCGCCACCCGGGTATCGACCAGGTCGTTGAGTTTGGGCAAGGGCAGCGTGCGCGAACTGATGGCCAGGGTCAGCACCGGCGTGTCGGCCGGGTTGACCTTGTTGTACACCGGCGGCGCCGGCAAGTCGCTGGGCAGCAGGTTGCTGGCGGCATTGATCGCCGCCTGCACCTGCTGCTCGGCGACATCCATGTTCATGTCCAGGTTGAAGCGCAGGGTCAGGACCGAGGCGCCGCCGGAGCTGGTCGAGGCCATCTGGCTCAGCCCCGGCATCTGGCCGAACTGACGTTCCAACGGTGCGGTGACCGCGCTGGTCATCACTTGCGGGCTGGCGCCGGGGTACAGGGTCATGACCCGGATAGTGGGATAGTCCACCTGCGGCAAGGCCGCCACCGGCAGCAGGGTGTAGGCGATCAGGCCAGCCAGCACGATGGCCAGCATAGTCAGCGTGGTGGCGACCGGGCGCAGAATGAACAGCCGCGAGATGTTCATGCGCCCGCCTTGCTCGACTCACCGGCCTGGGTGGCGTCCTTGGTTTCCTGGCCTTGCAGGTGCTGACCCGGAGTGGCGGGCACCTGTGAGCTGTCGTCGACGATCTCGACCTGAGTGCCTTCGCGCAGGCGGTCGGTGCCTTCCAGGACCAGGCGCTCGCCATCCTTGAGGCCATCGAGGATCACGCTGTTGATGCCATCGCTGGCACCGACCTTGAGCTTACGCACATTGACCTTGTCGTCGGCGCCGACCACATAGGCGAAGGTGCCGTCGTTGCCGAACTGGATTGCCGCTGCCGGGGCCAGCACCACCTGCTTGAGGGTGTCGGCCAGCAGGCGCACGTTGACGAACTGGTTGGGGAACAGGGCCCGGTCCTTGTTCTCGAACAGGCCCTTGAACTTGAGGGTGCCGGTACTGGTGTCGATCTGGTTGTCGAGGCTGCCGAGCACGCCGGTGGCCTGCAGCTTGCTGTCGCCCCGGTCCCAGGCTTCGACGGCCAACCGTGCGCCGCTGCGATAGCGGTCCAGCACGGTACCCAGTTCGGTTTCAGGAAGGGTGAAAACGACGTTGATCGGCTCGGTCTGGGTAATCACCACCAGCGCCGTGGTGTCGTTGGCCGCCACCAGGTTGCCCAGGTCCAGTTGACGCAGGCCCAGACGCCCGCTGATTGGGGCACGGATCTGGCTGAACTCCAGGTTCAGCCGCGCATCGTTGACCGCCGCCTGGTTGGTCTTGACCAGCCCCTGGAACTGACCGACCTGAGCCTCGGCGGTGTCCAGAGTCTGCTTGGCGATGCTGTCTTCGGCGTAGAGGCCTTTGTAGCGGGCCACATCGACCTGGGCATTCTTGAGCTGCGCCTGGTTCTGCGCCAAGGTGCCTTCGGCCTGTTGCAGGGCGATGCGATAAGGCCGCGGGTCGATCTCGGCAAGCAGGTCACCGGCCTTCACCTGCTGGCCCTCCGTGAAGTGAATCTTCACCAGCTCGCCAGCGACGCGGCTGCGTACGTTGACCGTGCTGGTCGCCGTCACGGTGCCCAATGCCTTGTAATACAGCGGGAAATCACCGACGCGGACCGGCTCCACGCGCACGGGCACTGGATCGCTGGACGCGCCGAAACCCGGTCGCCCGCCCTTGCCCATGCGTACCGCCGGGTCCGTGTGCTTGGGCGCAGCCGCAGGCCACAGCCACCAGGCCAGCAGGGCCACCAGCAGCAGGATCAGCAGGCCGATCAGCCAGCGACGGGGGGAGCGGGAAACGGAAGCTTGCATGGATTGAACGAACCTTGTTCAGAGAGTGGCGGCCGGAGAGGCTGAACGATAAGCACTGGCATCGGTTTAGCAAAGGAGCTTTACCAGGGATTTACCATTGGCTGACGTTGCTAAAACAATGAACTTTAAATGAAAACGGCCCGGAAAGGCGTCCGGGCCGTATGGCCGCGTATTTTCGGCGAGGCTGCTGCGTGCACAGCGCGCAGCGGCGTTAGTGCAGGCTTACTTGAGGACAGCCAGCGCCGCGTCGTAGTTTGGCTCGTCGGCGATTTCCTTGACCAACTCGGCGTGCAACACCTTGTCCTGTTCGTCCAGCACCACCACGGCACGGGCGGTCAGGCCTGCCAGCGGACCATCGGCAATGGCTACGCCGTATTGCTCGATGAACTCACGTCCGCGCAGCGTGGACAGGTTGTGCACGTTGGTCAGGCCCTCGGCGCCACAGAAACGGGCCTGGGCGAACGGCAGGTCGGCCGAAATACACAGCACCACGGTGTTGGGCAGGTCGTTGGCCTGGGCGTTGAATTTACGCACCGAGGTGGCGCATGTGGGGGTGTCGACACTGGGGAAGATGTTCAGCACTTTGCGCTTGCCGGCATAGTCCTGGAGCGACTTGTCGGCCAGACCTTCGCCAACCAGGGAAAAGGCCGGCGCCTGGGCACCGACCTTGGGCAGCTCGCCGTTGACCTGAACCGGGTTGCCTTTGAGAGTCACTTGAGCCATGGCGCGAATCCTTATGGGTTTGAAAAGGATCCCGAGTTAATCGTTTTTAGCGCCAGCCTGCAAGCGGGCAAGCCCGCAGGCTTTGACTCACTCAGGCCAGCAGGCCGTAGACCACCGAGCTCAAGGCTACCAGGCCGATCGCCACGACGAAGAGATTCGACAGCGCGCCGCTGTATTTGCGCATCGACGGCACGCGGCGAATGGCATACATCGGCATCAGGAACAGCAGCACCGCCAGGATCGGACCACCGAGCGACTCGATCATGCCCAGGATGCTCGGGTTGAGCGTGGCGACGATCCAGCACACCACCAGCATCAGCGCCGCCACGACACGATCCAGGGTCTTGGCGCCCGGGCGAGCGCCGGTCTTGGCGATGATGCCTTTGAGGCCTTCGCTGGCGCCGATGTAGTGGCCCAGGAACGACTTGGCAATGGCCACGAAGGCGATCAGCGGCGCGGCGAAAGCGATGGCCGGGTTGCTGAAGTGGTTGGCCAGGTACGACAGGATCGACAGGTTCTGCGCTTTGGCTTCGGCCAGTTGCGCACTGCTCAAGGTCAGAACACAACTGAACACGAAGAACAGCACCATCGCCACCATCAGCAGGTGCGCGCGCGCCAGGATCTGCCCGCTGCGCTCATCGGCATGGGCACCGTAGCGGCGTTTCTGGTCCACGGCGAACGCCGAAATGATCGGCGAATGGTTGAACGAGAACACCATCACCGGAATCGCCAGCCACAGGGTATGCAGCAGCGACGAGCCGGACGGCACCTGGTGCGCGGTATCGAGGATGCCACCATTCCAATGCGGCACCAGGTACAGCGCCAACAGCGCCAGGGCGACGATGAACGGATACACCAGCAGGCTCATGACCTTGACCGTGGCCTGCTCGCCGCAGCGCACGATAGCCAGCAGGCCGAGAATCAGCACGAACGACAGGATCGCCCGTGGTGGCGGGGTCATGTGCAGTTGGTGCTCCATGAAGCTGGCCACGGTGTTGGTCAGCGCCACGCTGTAGATCAGCAGGATCGGGAAGATGGCGAAGAAATACAGCACGGTGATCAGCGCGCCAGCAGTGATGCCGAAATGCTCTTCGACCACTTGGGTGATGTCGCCTTCCTTGCTGCCGGAGAGCACGAAGCGGGTCAAGGCCCGGTGCGCGTAGTAGGTCATGGGAAATGCCAGCGCAGCCAAGACCAGCAGCGGCCAGAAGCCACCAAGACCGGCGTTGATCGGCAGGAACAGCGTACCGGCACCAATGGCCGTGCCGAACAGGCCCAGCATCCAGGTGGTGTCTTGACGTGACCAGCTGCCGAGGGCGGCGTGTTGGGTCGATTCGAAGCGTTGCTCGACGCTTTGGGCCTGCTCATTCATCCGGGTGCAACTCCAGTCGCAAGACTGCAACAGGCTGAGCATGGCGAGACACGAGACTCACGCCACCCCCAACCGAAAAAGAGGGGCGCGATTGTGCACTGAATGGGGGCGAATGCGAAGCCCTGTTGGCATGAGGGACAGGTGTAGCAGGGAAACGCTGCCCTCTGGAACGGCGTGGAGCCGCTTCCAGAGGGCGCTCGGATCAGCCCTGCTGCACCGCCGCGAAGGCCTCGGCGACGCGCTGCAGGTTATCCTCACGCAGCCCGGCCATGCACACTCGACCGCTGTCGAGAATGTACACACCGAACTCGTCACGTAGACGACGCGCCTGCTCGGGGCTGAAGCCGGTGTAGCTGAACATGCCACGTTGGCGCAGGAAGAACTGGACGTCCTGGCCTGGCAGGTGTCGGGCCAATGCCTCGACCAGGCCTTGACGCATGGCCAGGATCCGCGTGCGCATGGCGCCGACTTCCGCTTGCCACTGCGCGTTCAACTGCGCGTCGCCCAGCACGCCGGCGACCAGCAGCGCGCCATGGCTGGGCGGGCTGGAGTAGTTGCGGCGCACGGTCGCCTTGAGCTGACCCAGCACGCTGTGCGCGCTGGCGATGTCGTCACAGACCACCGACAGCCCCCCTACCCGCTCGCCGTACAGCGAGAAGATCTTCGAGAAGGAATTGCTGACCAGACAAGGCACGCCGGCACGGGCCATTTCGCGGATGGCGTAGGCGTCCTCGACCAAGCCCTCGCCGAAGCCTTGGTAGGCGATGTCGAGGAACGGGATCAATTGGCGCGCCTTGACCACTTCGACCACCTGCTGCCATTGGTCCTGGCTCAGATCGACGCCCGTCGGGTTATGGCAGCACGGGTGCAGCAGCACGATGCTCTGTTGCGCCAGCGCCTGCAGGCTCGCCAACATGCCCTCGAAGTCGAGGCCACGGGTGGCTGGGTCGAAATACGGGTAGGTATGGACCTTGAATCCGGCGCCTTCGAAGATGGCGCGGTGGTTGTCCCAGGTTGGATCGCTGACCCAGACCTCGGCCTGCGGGAAATAGCGCTTGAGGAAGTCGGCGCCGACTTTCAGCGCCCCCGAACCGCCAACCGTCTGCACGGTGGCCACTCGGCCCTCGATGATTGCGGGGTGGTCTGCACCGAACAGCAGCGCCTGGATCGCCTGGCGGTAGCTGGCCAGGCCTTCCATCGGCAGGTACAGCGACGCCTCGTGCGGCTGGTCGGCCAGGCGCTTCTCGACTTCGCCCACCGACGCCAACTGCGGCACCACGCCGGCTTCGTCGTAGTACAGGCCGATACTCAGATTGACCTTGTCGGTCCGCGAATCGACCTTGAAGGCCTCCATCAACGAGAGAATCGGGTCGCCGGCATAGGCATCGACATGTTTGAACACAGCGCGCAGCTCCTTGGAATCAGGACAGTCGGAAGGACAGGCCCGAGCATACCTGCAGGAGCCGGCGAGGAACATCACTGGATGTGCAAGGTGGGTGTGCGGCGTTGCAATGCCGAGGGTTATGACAGCATGGAAAATTGAGCGGAAACGCACCACGGATCTTTCAGAAAGGGCCGTCTTGCTGTGCCTGCGCAACGATTTATCTTGTTGACGTTGCAGTATCAACGTTATGCAGGCCCCACCAGGAGAGGTCATGAAACCTGAAAGGACGTATCACTCTATCGGTCGTTACGCCATAGCGTTTGATGTAAGTGTATTTATCATAAGACCTGGGGAATGCTGCGACTTCCCCGAAACCAATCTCCCCTCCGTCCATGGAGCACACTATAAAGTGGTGAGTGCCATGCGAGAGCTTTACGAGCGAATGCTTGCTGATGAACGTGTTTGCACCCTGCAAGTCTCTGTCTCCAGGCCTCTCAGCAGACAGCAAGCCGACAGACTTAACGAAAACAAAATCACAATTGCATCACTGGTCGGCTTGATCGTTGCCCGTGGCGCCGGGTGGGTAATGCCGAAGGTATCTGGCAAATTGGCCAAAGGGGCGGTAGGTGGCGTATCCGGTAGTGCAGCGGCGCTCGCGACTCGGAAAGCGTTGACGCCCTACCATGCCGGCAACGTTATGGTAGTTCTCCAGGCTGAGGTTAAAGGTGGTATCGGACCTCAAGTATCAACCACCATGCTCATTATCTAGATTTGAAATGACTGAAATCTACCTGGCACTTGCACTACTACTGATAGGTTTCCTGCTGGAGTGGCTGTGCGAATCGCCTCGCATTCGTAGGCATTTAGGTCTCGCATTAATCATGGTAGGTGTAGCCGTTTGGTCAACACTGGGCGTTAAACGATTTCTTCACTTGGACGGTGCTTGGTGGGGCTGGGCTTTGATACTCCTCGGCAGTTTCCTATTGTCTAAGCGTGCCAAGTTTTTTGATCGCTCAGATGCCAGTTCCCACTGAAATTCCCAGTGCGAATGAACACATACCTTGCGAACTTTGGTACGAAAAATCGAAGGCCTGCGCCTTGCTGGAATCGACCAAGAGACCGAGCTGAAGTCATGCTGTCTTGAGCCACTAAAATTCAAGCGAACCATTCACTCGTCGACTTGCCTCTCCAGCATCCCTTGCAACTCCAGCCACTGGACCTCGGTGACCGCTACGCCTCGGTCTGCCGACAACTCACGCTCGATGAACCGCCGCTGCCCCGGCAAACGCGACAAGCCCGCCGCGTGCATCTGCTCCACCAATGCTGCGCTGCGGTAGGAAAACGGTGTGGCTGTGCTCTTGGCCGGGTCGATGACGATGATCAATTGGCCGGTCCAGGGCGTCTTCGCGCCGGGGTGCTGAGACCAGTCGAACTCCCACGAAAAGTGCCCGCCCGTCAGCCCTGCGGCCAGGAGCTCGACCATCATCGACAGCGCCGACCCCTTGTGTCCGCCGAACGGCAGCAAGGCGCCGCCGTCGAGCATCGCCTGGGGATCGGTGGTCGGCTCACCGGCGGCATCAACCCCCACGCCGGTCGGCAGTTGCTCACCCTGACGCGCAGCGATCTGCACATCGCCATGGGCCATGGCGCTGGTGGCCATGTCGAAGACGATCGGCGGATGCCCGGCGCAGGGCGCGGCGAAGGCAATCGGGTTGGTGCCGAACAAGGGTTTGCGCGCGCCATGGGGCACCACGCAGGTCATGCTGTTGACCACGCTCAGGGCGATCAGGCCCTCTTCGGCGAACGGTTCGACGTCCGGCCACAGCGCCGCGAAATGATGGGAGTTGTGTATCGCCAGCATCGCAATGCCAGCACTACGCACCTTCTGCACCAGCAGTTGCCGGGCCGCAGCCAGGGCCGGCTGGGCAAAACCGCCCTTGGCATCGACCTGCACGAAGGCCGCCGCGACATCGTTGACCTCAGGCACCGCACGCCCGTCGACCCAACCGCTGGCCAAGGTCGAAACGTATCCCGGCATACGGAACACGCCATGGCTGTGCGCGCCGTCACGCTGGGCGCTCGCGCAATTAGCGGCGAGCACACCGGCCACCGCTTCGCTGCAGCCGTGACGCTGGAAAACCTGCTGCAACAGCGCCTGCAACTCGGCCAGAGGTACACGAATCAAGGGTTCTATGGACACGGACATACACGGCTCCTTGCAGTGATAGCGGGTCGGTGGCATGGCAGACACTCTTCGGCCAGCACCGCCACATTGTCAAATCTGACGATCACCACATGCGGTCAGTGCGCTTCATTGCAACGCTGCAATGATCCAACTGCGTCGTTAATTATTATTGACCCGCGCCCCTGGCAAACCCCTACAGCCTCGGGCATGCAGCCCTGCACACCCCGGAAAACCGCGTTAAACCGCCCGCTCGGTCGTTTGACATATCGAACGGCTCTGGCAAGCTAGATCCCATGCCCCGACCGGTTTCGCAGCCAATCGCTGCGCCGGCAGTGCTCGGGGCTTCAGGCCGCGCACTTCAGGCTTCAGGCCGCGCGCCTGCATAACAACGACAGGTAGTACCTGTCCCAAGGTGACATATGTCCAACAGCAACATTGGCAACAAGCAACCCGCCCTGCGCAAACCCGTCGTCCTGATGACCATGGGCACCCAAGAGCGCAAAGGTCACGACTACCAGGTCATGACCCACAAGTACATCACGCCCCTGGTCGACTTCGCCGACTGCATCCCGGTTCTGGTCCCCACTTGCTGTGGTACGGAGGCGCTCGAAGCCTACCTGGATATGGCAGATGGCGTGTACCTGACGGGCGCTGGCAGCAACATCGATCCGACCCTGTACGGTCAGCAGAACGAAACGCCCGGCAAAGCGCAGGACAAGGATCGCGACCTGTTCGACATCCCCCTGGTACAACTGGCCATCGCCCGTGGCCTGCCCATCTTCGGCATCTGCCGTGGCATGCAGGAAATCAACGTGGCCCTCGGTGGCGACATCTATCAGAAGGTCTACGCCGAGCCCGGTTTCAACGATCATCGGGAAAATCCCGATGATCCGGTCGAGGTGCAGTATGCCGCTTCCCACAGCGTCACCATTGAACCAGGCACCTGGCTGCGCGACATCCTGGGTAGCGATCAGATCCGGGTGAACTCGCTCCACGGTCAAGGCTTGCGCAACCTCGGGGAAGGCCTGCAGCCCATTGCGCGTGCCGAAGACGGTCTGGTCGAGGCCATCCATGCACCAAGCCTTTCGCCCTTCCTGTTCGCGGTGCAGTGGCATCCGGAATGGCAGGCCGCGAAGAACCCGGATTCGATAAAATTGTTCCAGGCCTTTGGCGAGGCGTGCCGCGCCCAGGTGCGTAAAGCTAAGGCCGGAAAACGCCATCAGGCGGCCTGATCGCGTGCTTGACACCCTGATCGCGGGACGACGCAATGTCGTTCCGCAGTGGGACTGTCTGCCTTTGACGTGCGGACCAGACATGATCAGCACCACTCACGGCCCTGCGACTTAGACATACGATGACCTGGCCTAGTCTTGCTTGAACCTTCAAGTAGTCGATCACGTTGGGCAAACACCTGCAACCGTAAGCAGCTAGCTGATCCTACTCAGTGCTGATCGAACAGCTTGCCTGCTTCTCACCCTCTCGATCTCCGTCGCCTGGCATCGAAATTTTTCAACAGACCTCTTTGCAGAATTTAGGTTGTACGATAACTTACCTCTAGCCTTGAACCCTTTCCTCCTCAAGCGCCATAGGATGCGTCCAACAATGAATCCACAAGAACTGAAATCCATCCTCTCCCACGGCTTGCTGTCCTTCCCGGTCACCGACTTCGACGCTCACGGCGACTTCAATCCCGCCGGTTACGCCAAGCGCCTGGAATGGCTCGCCCCCTACGGCGCCAGCGCGCTGTTCGCCGCTGGCGGCACCGGCGAGTTCTTCTCCCTCGCTGCCAGCGAATACAGCCAAGTGATCAAGACTGCCGTGGACACCTGCGCCACCTCGGTTCCGATCCTGGCCGGGGTCGGTGGCGCCACTCGCCAGGCCATCGAATATGCACAGCAAGCCGAGCGCCTGGGCGCCAAAGGGCTGCTGCTGCTGCCGCACTACCTCACCGAAGCCAGCCAGGACGGGGTAGCCGCCCATGTGGAGGCGGTGTGCAAGTCGGTCAAGATCGGCGTCGTGGTGTACAACCGTAACGTCTGCCGGCTGAACGCAACCCAGTTGGAACAGCTTGCCGAGCGCTGCCCGAACCTGGTGGGCTACAAGGATGGCCTGGGCGATATCGAGCTCATGGTGTCTATCCGCCGTCGCCTGGGGGATCGCCTGAGCTATCTGGGCGGCCTGCCGACTGCTGAAGTCTATGCAGCGGCTTACAAGGCACTGGGCGTGCCGGTGTATTCCTCGGCCGTGTTCAATTTCGTGCCCAAGACCGCCATGGATTTCTACAACGCCATCGCCCGCGACGACCACGCGACCGTCGGCAAACTGATCGATGACTTCTTCCTGCCGTATCTGGACATCCGCAACCGCAAGGCTGGCTACGCCGTGAGCATTGTCAAGGCCGGTGCCCGTATCGCCGGCTACGACGCCGGTCCCGTGCGCACACCGCTGACCGACCTGACCGACGAGGAATACCAGATGCTCGCCGCGCTGATGGACAAGATGGGCCCGCAATAGGCGCAGCCCTGCGGCCAGCACAGGCCGCCGCCGGAGCACAGCTGCTCCGGCCTACAATTCGACCGCCCCGCACAACAATAACTAGTGGGAGTTCAACCGCATGCAAGCGACGAAAACAACGCACGTGCGCTACTTGATCCTGTTCATGCTGTTCCTGGTGACCACGATCAACTATGCCGACCGCGCCACCATCGCGATCGCCGGCTCCAGCCTGCAGAAGGACCTGGGCATCGACGCAGTCACTCTGGGCTACATCTTCTCGGCATTCGGCTGGGCCTACGTGGCCGGACAGATTCCCGGTGGCTGGCTGCTCGATCGCTTCGGTTCGAAGAATGTCTACGCCTTCAGCATCTTCACCTGGTCGCTGTTCACCCTGCTGCAAGGCTTCGTCGGCGGCCTGCCGGTCGCCTGGGCGGTGGTCACGCTGTTCACCCTGCGCTTTCTGGTCGGCTTCGCCGAAGCCCCGTCGTTCCCGGGCAACGCCCGCATCGTCGCGGCCTGGTTTCCCACCGCCGAGCGTGGCACCGCCTCGGCGATCTTCAACTCGGCGCAGTATTTCGCCACCGCCCTGTTCGCCCCGCTCATGGGCTGGATCGTGTTCAGTTTCGGCTGGGAACATGTGTTCGTGGTCATGGGTGGCCTGGGCATCCTGTTCTCGGCGGTGTGGATGAAAACCATTTACAACCCACGCCAGCACCCGCGTATCAGTCCGGCCGAACTCGAGCACATCGAACACAACGGCGGCCTGGTGGACATGGACCAGAAACGCGGCAACGACGGACCGAAATGGGGCTACATCAAGCAACTGCTCACCAGTCGCATGCTGCTGGGGGTCTACCTCGGCCAATACTGCATCAATGCCATCACCTACTTCTTCCTGACCTGGTTTCCGGTGTACCTGGTGCAAGAGCGCGGCATGACCATCCTCAAGGCGGGCTTCATCGCCTCCTTGCCGGCCATCTGCGGCTTCATCGGCGGTGTCTTGGGCGGCGTACTGTCGGATTGGCTGCTGCGACGCGGCAACTCGCTGACCTTCTCGCGCAAGCTGCCGATCGTCTGCGGCCTCATGCTCTCCACCACCATGGTGTTCTGCAACTATGTCGAGGCCGAGTGGATGGTGGTCGGCTTCATGACCCTGGCCTTCTTCGGCAAAGGCATCGGCGCGCTGGGCTGGGCCGTGGTCGCCGATACCTCGCCCAAGCAGATCGCCGGACTCTCGGGCGGCCTGTTCAACACCTTCGGCAACATCGCCTCGATCACCACACCGATTGTCATCGGCTACATCATCAGCGCCACCGGCTCGTTCAAGTGGGCACTGGTGTATATCGGCGCCAACGCGCTGGTGGCGGTGTTCAGCTACCTGGTGATCGTTGGGCCGATCAAGCGTATCGAGCTCAAGGATCCGCCCAAGCCTGCCGCCGCGCCTACTGGCGGGCTGGCGGCCGCGCGCCGATGAGCTGAACCAAGAACGCCGGATGAACGCCTGAGATGAATGACAAAAAGGGCTTGAGCATGCAGTTGATCGAACATTCCGAGTCGCCCCGCTACGTCCGCCTGCACGACGATGACAATGTCGTGGTGGTGGTCAACGACGGCGGGCTGGGCGAAGGCGCGCGGTTCGCCGATGGCCTGACCCTGATCGAGGGCGTACCACAAAGCCACAAGGTGGCCACCGTCGACATCCGCCAAGGCGAGCCGGTGCGGCGTTATGGGCAAATCATCGGCTACGCCCTCCAGGACCTGCGCCAGGGCAGTTGGGTCCAGGAAACCCAGTTGTCGATGCCTGCTGCGCCTGAACTCGACAGCCTGCCCCGGTGCAATGCCGTGCCAGCGGCCTTACCCCCCCTGGAGGGCTTCACCTTCGAGGGCTATCGCAACGCCGATGGCACCGTCGGCACCCGCAACATCCTCGGCATCAGCACCACCGTGCAGTGCGTGACGGGTGTGCTCGACCACGCCGTCAAGCGCATTCGCGCCGAGTTGCTGCCGCGCTATCCCAATGTCGACGACGTGGTCGCCCTCACCCACAGCTACGGCTGTGGCGTGGCAATCAATGCCCGCGACGCCTATATCCCCATCCGCACCGTACGCAACCTGGCACGCAACCCCAATCTGGGCGGCGAAGCGCTGGTGATCAGCCTGGGCTGCGAGAAATTGCAGGCAGGACAGGTCATGCACGAGGGAGACTCCTCCGTGAACCTCGCCGAGCCGTGGCTGTACCGCCTGCAGGATGCCTCGCTAGGCTTCGTGGAGATGATCGAACAGATCATGCACCTGGCCGAAACGCGACTGAAGAAGCTCGATCAGCGTCGCCGCGAGACGGTCCCGGCCAGTGAGCTGATCCTGGGCATGCAATGCGGGGGTAGCGATGCCTTCTCCGGCATCACCGCCAACCCGGCGCTGGGCTTCGCCGCCGATCTCTTGGTGCGCGCCGGGGCCACGGTGCTGTTCTCGGAGGTCACCGAAGTGCGTGACGCCATCTATATGCTCACCTCGCGCGCACAGACCCCCGAGGTGGCCGAGGCGCTGGTGCGCGAGATGGACTGGTACGACCGCTACCTGCAACAGGGCGCAGCCGACCGCAGCGCCAACACCACGCCCGGGAACAAGAAAGGCGGCCTGTCGAACATCGTCGAAAAATCCCTGGGGTCGATCGTCAAGTCCGGAAGTGGCGCCATCCAGGGCGTCATCGGCCCAGGCGAGCGAGTCACCGGCAAGGGCTTGATCTTCTGCGCCACACCGGCCAGCGATTTCGTCTGCGGCACCCTGCAGTTGGCGGCGGGCATGAACCTGCATGTCTTCACCACGGGCCGCGGCACCCCGTATGGCCTGGCCATGGCGCCGGTGATCAAGGTGTGTACCCGCAGCGAACTGGCGCAACGCTGGCCCGACTTGATCGACATCGACGCCGGACGCATCGCCAGCGGCCGCTCGAGCATCGAGGCGCTGGGCTGGGAGCTGTTCCACTACTACCTGGACGTGGCCAGTGGCCGCAAACAGACCTGGGCCGAGCGCCACAAGCTGCACAACGACATCACCTTGTTCAATCCAGCACCCATCACCTGAAAATGGCCTGCATCTTCCGCACCTGACGGGGCGGTGAGCAGGCACCCAGCGTCAACCACAGGAGCACCCCATGCCTGAGATCCTCGGCCACAACTTCATCGCCGGCCAGCGCAGCGCTGCCGGCCAGCAACGTCTGCAGAGCCTGGACGCCAGTACGGGGCAGGCACTGCCCTTCAGCTTCGCGCAGGCCACCGACAGCGAAGTCGATCAAGCTGCTCGCGCGGCAGCGGCCGCCTTCGCCGAATTCCGTCAGTTGCCTGGGACACGGCGTGCCGAATTTCTCGACGCCATCGCCGACGAGCTGGATGAACTGGACGACCGCTTCGTCGCCATCGTCTGCCAGGAAACCGCACTGCCCGCCGCGCGCATCCAGGGCGAGCGCGCCCGTACCAGCGGTCAGATGCGCCTGTTCGCCCAGGTACTGCGCCGTGGCGACTACCTTGGCGCTCGCATCGACCAGGCCCAGCCACAGCGCCAACCGCTGCCGCGCGTCGACCTTCGACAGATGCGTATCGGCGTGGGTCCGGTAGCGGTGTTCGGTGCCAGCAACTTCCCGCTGGCCTTCTCCACGGCAGGTGGCGACACGGCCGCTGCGCTGGCGGCCGGTTGCCCAGTCGTGTTCAAGGCGCACAGCGGGCACATGGCCACCGCTGACCTGGTCGGCTGCGCCATTGTCCGCGCTGCCAGGCGCACCGGTATGCCTGAGGGCGTGTTCAACATGGTCTTCGGTGCAGGCGTGGGCGAAGGGTTGGTCAAGCACCCCGCCATCCAGGCGGTCGGCTTCACCGGCTCGCTCAAGGGTGGCGATGCCCTGTGCCGCATGGCCGCCGAACGCCCCCAGCCCATTCCGGTGTTCGCTGAAATGTCGAGCATCAATCCGGTGATCGTCCTGCCCGCGGCACTGAACCAGCGCGGCGAAGCCATTGCCCGGGAACTTGCAGGGTCGGTATGCCTGGGTGCCGGTCAGTTCTGCACCAATCCGGGGCTGGTGATCGGCCTGAAATCCCCCGCGTTCAGTCAGTTGTTGAGCGAAGTCGGTCAGCAGTTGCAACAGCAAGCCGCACAGACCTTGCTCAATACCGGTGGCCTGCGCAGCTACGAAAAGGGGCTGACGCACCTGCATGCGCATCCTGGCATCGAGCACCTGGCCGGTCAGGTCCAGACCGGCACCCAAGCGCACGCGCAACTGTTCAAGGCAGACGCTCATTTGCTGGTGGCGTCCGACCCGGTGCTGCAGGAAGAAGTGTTCGGCCCGACCACGGTCGCGGTCGAAGTCGCTGACGACGCTCAGCTACGCGCCGCGCTGCTGGGCCTGCGTGGACAACTGACGGCCACGCTGATTGGCGAACCCGAAGACCTCGAGGCCTACGCCTGGCTGGTGCCGTTGCTGGAGGAAAAAGTCGGCAGGATCTTGATCAACGGCTATCCCACGGGGGTCGAAGTGTGCGATGCGATGGTCCATGGCGGCCCCTATCCCGCCACGTCCGACGCACGCGGCACGTCGGTCGGCACACTGGCCATCGACCGCTTCCTGCGCCCGGTGTGCTACCAGAACTACCCGCAGGCGCTGTTACCACTGGCCTTGCAGGACGCCAATCCACTGCGGCTGCGGCGACTGGTGAACGGCCAGTGGAGTGACGCACCGCTCTGACGCGACGGCCAGGGGCCTCGAGGCCCCTGTTCGCTACCCCGCGTGCTGCTCTTCGGCTGCGGCATGAGCCTGGCGCAGACGCTCGCGGCTATTGCTCAAGTGCAAGCGCATGGCCAACTTCGCGCCCTCGCTGTCACTGCGAGCGATGGCTTCGTAGATGGCCTCGTGCTCATGACTCAGGCGGCTGAGGTAATGGGCCTGGTCATCGTGGGCCAGACGCGCGGAATTGAGACGGGTGCGAGGGATGATGCTGGTACCCAGGTGGGCGAGGATATCGGCGAAATAATGATTGCCGCTGGCCTGGGCGATGCGCAGGTGGAACTGGAAGTCCGCCGAGACCGCATCGCAGGCCTGTGCGGCGCCTTCATTGAGCTCGTCCAGCGCCGTGCGCATGCCCTGCAACTGCGCGTCGCTGCGCCGCTGGGCGGCCAGTCCGGCCGCCTCGATCTCCAGGGCGATGCGCAGCTCCAGCACCGCCAACACCTCGCGCAAGGTGACGACGGTCGCAGGATCGATCCGAAAGCCGGTAGCGCTCGGTGCGTCGAGCACGAAGGTGCCGATGCCATGACGGGTTTCGACTTGCCCGGCTGCCTGCAAGCGCGAGATGGCTTCCCGCACCACGGTGCGACTGACCCCCTCCTCGAGCATGATCTGCGACTCGGTCGGCAACTTGTCGCCGCGCTTGAGCTGGCCGTTGCGGATACGCTCGGTGAGCACCGTGACCAATTCCTGAGCCAAACTGCGCGGCTTGCGTCGTGTCCGCGGCTGTACGTGCTGCTCTGTCATGCCGTTGTGATTCACCGTGAAAAGACAGCGGCCATCATAACGCATGCAGTTGTACGATCACATCGATGCACCCGATATTCCTCACCTCACATGAACCAGCCCATGCTCGCGCGGCCATGGTCCCTGGAAGGGGTATGACAGTCCGTCGGCTGACGGCAATTTGCTGGCCCCGATGCCACAGAAGCGAAGGCAAACTCCCTTTTTCATCAGATGCTTAGGACAGCAACATGCGCGTATTTCTAGCAACCCTGGCCAGCTGTGCGCTGGCCTTCGTGGCGTGGGACGCCCAGGCCAGGCCGTTGAACCAGAACGATCGCAGCGTCTGTGGATGGGGCGCTCAGATCGCCGCTGAGGCGCAGCAGTCCAAACTGTCGGGGGCCACGCTGTATGCAGCGCGCAAGAAACTGCAGGTACGCCGCTTCGGTAAGCCCTGGATGCGCATGACCGCCATGGGCATCACTGAACAGACCTACAACAGTCGTTCAAGGCTGCCGCCCAAGGCGATCAAGCAGACGTACTACGAACAGTGCGTGCAGCATGCCGTAGCCCGTCGATGATTCGCAGCAGAGGCTCTGCTGATCAGAGCCTCAAACCAGGAATGTTTTATTAATCAATAGCTTAAGATGAAAACCTAAAGCTATTTATCGATAAAGCTCAGGTAGTTTCTCAGTTTCACGATTGATGACCCGATGCTCAACACCCGGTCAGCTTGTCAGCACGTCGCTCACCGGCGAAGAACAGCGGACGCAGTCGCACACCGATCACGTTGCCGACATAGGCGGCCACCAGCCATAGCCAGCCGTGCAGGCTGCCGGACGCGATGCCACTGAAATAGGCGCCGATATTGCAGCCGTAGGCCAGACGCGAGCCATACCCCAGCAACAGCCCCCCGATCACCGCAGCGACGAGCGAAGGCAAGGGAATCCTCAGGCTAGGCGCAAACCGACCCGCCAGTCCGGCGGCGAGCAAGGCGCCGAGCACGATGCCCACATCCATGACCGTAGTGATGTCCTGCCACAGCGGCGATGCCAGGGCCTTGGCGTTGGCCGGTGCCTGCCAGAAGACCCAACTGCCGACATCAACGCCCAACCCACTCAAGGTCTTGGCGCCCCACAGGGCGAAGGCAGAGGTGATGCCCCACGGGCGGCCGGCCAATGCCAGGGTGGCGTAGTTCAGCAGCGCCAAAGCGATGGCTCCCCACAGCAGCGGCCACGGCCCGCGCAGAAAACGCCGCACGCCGTGGTGCTCGCTGCCCACAGGCCGCTCCAGCACACCATGGCGACGTCGCTCCAGGATCACCGTCACGCACGCGATCAGCGCGAACAGCCCAAGGCTGGCGACCAGTGCCGGTCCGACACCCCAGGCCTTGACGATCGAGGTGGCCGGGAGCGACGGCAAGGCGAACCACCAATCGGCGTGGTGAGTCGCGGCGACCGAGCCGATGATGAAGAACAGCAAAGTCACCAGCATGCGCGCGTTGCCGCCGCCCACCGTGAACAAGGTGCCAGATGCACAGCCGCCGCCCAGTTGCATGCCAATGCCGAAGATGAAGGCGCCGAACACCACCGACACTCCGGCGGGCGCCACCAGTCCGTTGACTGGATTACCGAACAGGCTGCCGGCAGACAAGGCCGGGAAGAACAACACGACCGCCAGTGCCAGCATGACCATCTGCGCACGCAGCCCTGCGCCGCGCCGCTCGTTGATGAACACGCGCCAGGCCGATGTGAAGCCGAAGGCGGCGTGATAGAGGGTCAGCCCCAGGGCCGCGCCCACCAGCAGCAACAGCATCTGCTTGAAGCTGGCATTGAGTTGGAGAAACCAGGCGCCGGTCAGCAACAGGACCAGGGCGATGAGCGGCGCGCCCAGACGGCGCGGCTCGGAAGTGGCGGTAGTGGAAAGACCCATTGAAATACTCGGATAACAGTCGAACGGACCGCGAGTATACCGCTATGCGGGCGTTGGCGAGATGCCTGTACCGTCACGCAGTCGTGACACCGGCCTGTTCAGGGCTTGTGTGCCCAAATCCCAAAGGCCATGTCGCCAATGTAGATGCCCGTGGAGGCGGTCCGCTCGGCGTCCAGACGCGCCTGCAGGGTGTCGATGTTGACCTGTCGCGCGGTGGCAATGCCGTGCTCGATGATGCGGGGAAGGCAGGCGCGAATGATCGCCGCCAGCCCGTAGGGGCTGTCAGGCGTCTGCAGCAGGCATTCGGCGCGCAAGTGACCGACCTGCAACCCGGCCTGACTGAAGATCCGGTGCAGATTGAAACCGATGTGCAAGTCGGCGCCTTCATGCGCGATCATGCGCTGCAACCAGCGCTGGGCACGGCGATGCAAGGGGAAAGGGTCGAGGCTGGCGGGCGTCAGGGAGCTGTCATGTTCCTGGAACACCAGCACGCCACCGGGCAGCAGCAGCCTGGCCAAGTGACGCACGGCAAGCACGGCATCGGGCTGGTACATGAGCACTCGGCGCCCGACGATGGCGTCGAACAGCCCCAGAGACGCCGGCAGTCGATGCAGGTCACACTCGACGAATTCGACGTTGGCAGCATGCCCATCTACCTGACGCTGGCGCGCGTGCGCCAGCGCGGCGGCAAACGGGTCGATGCCCACCACCGCCCCGTCCGCCGCCACCAGCTCGGCGAGCATGAAGCTGACATCGCCCATGCCGCAGCCGACATCCAGTACACGCATGCCGGGGCCTATGCCGGCATCGACCAGCAGCCGGGTGGTGAAATCGGTCGAGGAAAGCGCCATGCCCTGCTCCTGATCGGGGTGGTCAGTGTGGCGGGACAGACCGCCGAGCGCTACTGCGCAGACGGCGACAAACGTAGTACACGATCCCGCCCGCCTTCGGCGAGCAGATAACCGCCCTGGCCGTCGGGCACGATCGACTGTGGCGCCTTGAGGAACGACAGGACGGTGTGCTGCTGACCATCGGCATCGATGCGCAGCAATCGGGCGCGGTGGGTCGAGTCTTCGCTGATCCACAACCCGCGTTGGTCGCAGAACAGGAAGGTTGGATGGCGCAGGCCCTCGGCCACCACCGGATCCTCGCCCTTGTCGCCCAGTGCGCGAATGCGCCCGGCCGCTTTTTCGGTATAAAGCAGACGCCCCCCTTCACAGCGGGTAAGGCCCTCGCCTTCGGTGAGCGCCGCGCGCAGCACCTGCACCTGGCCAGTGCTCCAGTCGTAGCGCATCAGGCGACCTTCGCCTTTGCGGTCCTCGATGGCGTAGAGGTGGCTGCCCTCGTTCCACAGCCCCTGCACGTTCTCGCCTTCGAACAGGGCTGTGAGCTGACCGTCGCGGGACAGGTTGACCGGCGCCAGCCCTCCCTCCTGGCTGAACACCCAGCCGCCCTCCACCGCTGTCATGCCGTCAGGCTTGGACAGCCCATCAATCAGGACCTGACGCTCGCCTTGAGGGGTGATCTTGAGAATGCTGCCTTTGCCGTCGTCCAGCTCACGGCTGACCAGCAGACTGCCATCGGCCAGCGGCAGCAGCGACGCGGCCTTGTCCAGGTCGTCGTGCAGCACCTGAACCTGCCAACCATCGGCGGCCTGGACGGGATAGAAGCTCTGCCAGGCGAAGAAACCCAAAGCACTGACGACAACGCCTGCCGTGGCCGCCAAGGTCAGTTTTACCGCGCGCGTGCGCAACACTTGAATCATCGATCGCTCCTTTGAGGTCGCGGCGATCCTAACAAGGGGATGTGAAAAAAATGTCATCGGCTCGGCCCGGGCCAGCGCCCAGGCAGCAAGATCGTTCAAGCCCTGCCGCATTGGCTCTGGCATGCTGGCTACCCCTGCCCTACGTTCGAAGTCACCATGTCCAGCCCTGCACTGCATCACCGCCAGGCGTTCGTCCAAGGCAGCCTCGCCATCGTCCCACTGTCCCTGGCCGTGGCGCCTTGGGGCCTGCTGGCCGGCTCCATGGCCATCGAAGCCGACCTCAGCGCCTGGCAAGGCCAGGGTCTGTCAGCCATCGTCTTTGCCGGCGCCGCACAACTGGTAGCGATCGGCATGCTCAAGAGCGGCGCCGGCGCGCTATCGATCCTGTTGACCACCCTGCTGCTCACCTCGCAGCACCTGCTCTACGGGCTGTCCATGCGGCCGGTGATCTGTGGCCTGCCGACGCGCTGGCGGCTGGGCCTGGGTTTTCTGCTCACCGATGAACTGTTCGCCCTGACCAGCCATCACGACCGTCAACAGTTCGACCGCTGGTACGCCTTGGGCGTAGGACTCACCTTCTATGTGGCCTGGAACCTGTTCACCCTGGCCGGCATCGTGCTCGGTCAGAGCATCCCGCACCTTGATCGGTTGGGTCTGGACTTCTCCATCGTCGCCACCTTCGTCGCGCTGATCGCACCCCGCGTGAGCAATCTACCGACCTTGGTGTGCGTGGCGGTATCGCTGTTCTGCTCGGTGCTGTTCAGCACCTGGCACTGGGAAACCGCCTTGGTCCTGGCCGGCCTGTTGGGCATGGCGGCGGGCTTCGTGTGCCAGAAGTTGACAAGGAGCCGCCCATGATCTGGTTACTGATCGTCGCCATGGGGCTGCTGGTGTTTCTCAACCGCTACGTGTTCCTCGAACCGCGACTGCCGCTGCGGTTGAGCTCCAACGTGCGCCAGTTCCTCGGATTCGCCGTACCGGGCATGCTCACCGCAATCTGTGGGCCGATCATTTTCCTGCCCGGCCATCAGCTCGACCTGGATCCGCTGAACCCGTACCTGCTGGGCGCCTTGGTGGCCATCGCACTCGTTCTGTTGACCCGCAGCGTACTGCTGAGCATGCTGGCGAGCATGTTGCTCTTCATCCTTCTGCGCAGCTGGCTGGCATGAGCACGCCCCTGCGCGAACAGATCCACCTGTGGCAGGCGCCTGCGCTCGGCGATGTCGAGATGCTGCACGCCCGCTACGTGCAGCAGCGCTTCGCGCCCCATGTGCACGAAGGCTACGTGTTCACGGTGATCGAGTCCGGCGCGCAGTGCTTCTGGCACCGTGGCAGCGACCATCTGGCGCCGGTCGGCAGCGTGGTGCTGATCAATCCTGACGAGTTGCACACCGGCGCGAAGGCGCACGAGGCCGGTTGGCGTTACCGGGCGTTCTACCCCGAGCACCAACGGGTCACTGGGGTGCTCGACGAGCTCGAACTCAGGCGCGGTGGCCTGCCGCATTTTCGCCAGAGCGTGGTCCAGGATCCGCTGCTGGCAGCCGCCCTGAGCCAACTGCATCGCCTTTGTGAACAGGGCGCCAGCGCACTGCAGCAGCAAACGGCCTGGCGCGAAGCCGTGCTGGGACTGGTGCAGCGCCATGGCCACGGCGCCGAACCTGCTGCACCGGGCCACGAGCCGCTGGCCGTGGCGCGGGCGCGGGAACTGCTGGAAAGCCAATTGGCCGATCCTCCTTCCTTGGAGGCCCTGGCAGCGGCCGTCAACCTCTCGCCTTTCCATTTCGCCCGCGTGTTTCGCCAGGCCACTGGACTGCCGCCCCATGCTTGGCTCAAACAACGGCGCCTGGCGCGGGCCAGGGAACTGCTGCGTCGCGGCCTGCCGGCACTGGAGGTGGCCTTTACCCTGGGCTTCGCCGACCAGAGCCACCTCAACCGTCAGTTCAAGCAAGCCTATGGCGTCACGCCCGGGGCCTACCGTCTGGCCTGTGTGCAGCGCTGAGCGCGC
The DNA here is from genome assembly GCF_030580795.1 of Pseudomonas boreofloridensis. NCBI lineage: Bacteria > Pseudomonadati > Pseudomonadota > Gammaproteobacteria > Pseudomonadales > Pseudomonadaceae > Pseudomonas > Pseudomonas boreofloridensis. Next base: position 106,907 of record NZ_JAUQOQ010000015.1, read on the forward strand.
ACCCGGCGAGATGGCCAGGCGCTGCTACACTGATTGGGGCTGAATGGAGGATGCAGTCATGTCTGAACGCGAACTCACTACCCTCATCAACTTGATGAACCAGCGCCAGGCCTGCCTGAGCAGCGCCTGCAAACAGATCGCCGACTGGATCGACCGGCAGGGCGATGTCCCGGCGGCGGGTAAGATCCGCGCCAGCCTCAAGGCGCTTGAGGCCGACGAAGCGCAGGTGCGGCGCACGCTGACCTCGCTCACCGTCGACCGGCCACTGCCGCGCTTTCGCAGTTGATCCCTCCAACCCGTTGGCTGATAGGCGGCCAACGGGTATCAAGGCGATCAGTGCTTCATGTGCATGTGGTCGTGGCCGCCGCTCATGTCGGCAGTCAATGGCTTGACCGGGGCTTGGACGTCCAGGATTTGCTTCTGGCCCTGCGCATCTTCGATGGTCAGGGTCAGCGGCACCTGCTGGCCTTCCTTGACCTGGTCCTTGAGCCCCATCAGCATCACGTGGTAACCGTTCGGGTCCAGGGTCACCGGTTTGCCGGCTGGCAGATCCACGGCCTTCACCTCACGCATGCCCATCACATCGCCTTGCATGGTCATTTCGTGCACTTGCACGGTCTTGGCCACGGGCGACGCGACCCCGACCAGCTTGCTGTCGGTCGTCGCCGTAAGGGTCATGAACGCCCCGGTCGATTGCTGGTGAGGGACGCTGGCACGTACCCAGGCGTCCTTGACGCTGGTGTCGGCCAACGCTGGCAGAGTCAGGCCCAGCAGGGCGAATGCGGCCAGGCCGCGCTTGATCGGTTGCATCGACATTCAGCAGATCTCCATCAATGTGCGCAGGTCTTCGACGCATTCCTTGGCGTTCAGGGAATGGCCGAGACTCAGGCGCAGGGTGCCACGGGTATCGTAGACGTAGCTGGTGGACGAGTGGGAAATGGTGTACGTGTCGCCGGTCGGGATCTTCTCGTAGAACACCTTGAACTCCCGGGCGACAGCATCGATCTCTTCCGGCGTGCCGGTCAGGGCGACGAATGAAGGGTCGAACGCCTTGACGTAGGCGTCGAGCACCTCCGGGGTGTCGCGCTCCGGATCCAGGGTGATGAACACCACCCGGAACAGATCGCGATCACGGCCCTTGAGCTGTTGGCGGATCTGCGCAGCGCGTGCCAGCGCGGTCGGACACACGGCCGGGCACTGGGTGAAACCGAAGAAGATCATCGGCATCGAGCCGTAGAAGCTCGACAAGGTTCGCTCGTTGCCCTGGGGGTCCTTGAGCTTGAACTTGCGCCCGAGAATCTCATTGCTCATGTTCTTGCCGTACTTGAAGTCCAGGCCACGGGCCGGGCTGCAGCCGGCCAGCAGACCGAGCCCCAGTACACCCATCCCGGCGACGACCGCGCGCCGAGTCAGTAGATCAGTCATGGAACCATCCTTTACAGGAGAGGCGCCGGTCCTCGCGCAGGACCGGTCGAAAACCGCGGCATTCTGGCATGACACCCCGTCAGCAGCCACACGCCGACACGGCAATTCCCCCGCAGCCCCGTATTTACGGGCTGCGGCCTGTTGTCGCAGGGCTTGAAAGAGTAACACTTTGTTGCTAGAGATCAGTGCGGCGAAGGCTTACGGACGACCGGAGGGCATGGGCGCTGCCCGGCCACGGCGCTACACTGAGCGCCTGTCCCCGCCCGTGAGCGCCATGATCCAGTCCGACCTCGACCTGTTCGACCAGCAGCCGCAGCGCTTGGCCAGCCACACCGTATTGCTCCCCGGCTTCGCACTGCCGCAGATCGAAGCGTTGCTCGACGCGCTGCGCCCGGTATTGCGCGCGGCACCCTTCAGGCACATGCGCACGCCCGGCGGGCTGCACATGGCCGTGGCCTTGAGCAACTGCGGCACGTTCGGCTGGGTCAGCGATGAGCGCGGCTACCGCTACAGCCGCACCGACCCGCGCACTGATCGACCCTGGCCGAGGCTGCCCGAGACGTTATCGTCCCTGGCAACGCAGGCAGCCGCCGCAGCCGGCTTCGACGATTTTGTCGCCGACGCCTGCCTGATCAACCACTACCTGCCCGGCACCCGACTGACCCTGCACCAGGACCGTGACGAACGCGACTTCGCCCAGCCGATCGTGTCGATTTCACTGGGCCTGCCAGCCACGTTCCTGTTCGGCGGTCATCAGCGCAGCGACCGCCCGCAACAGGTGCCGCTCAGTCATGGCGATGTCCTGGTCTGGGGCGGCGAGGACCGGCTGCGATTTCATGGCGTGTTACCGATCAAGCCGGGACGCCATGAACGAATGGGCGAGCGACGCATCAACCTGACCTTGCGCAGGGCCGGCTGAAGCACAGCCTTCAGACCGCAGCCGTGTCGTCGCTGACCGACTGCGCCGCCTGTACCGGGTTATTACGCCCGTAGTCGCGCAGATAAACGATGAACTCCTGCAACACCCGATCCCACAGCAGCAGGCTACCGAGCAGATGCTTCGGGGTGACGCCATCGGCCACCACGACATCCATTTCCATCACCAGAAATTCACCTTGTAGCGACAACCGCGCGAACCGCCGGCTCGCATTCCAACGTTCAGCCAAGCCGTCCGGCAGGTCACCCTGGATGCGCAGCGCACAACTGAAGGTAAAGTCGAGAAATTCGCCGTCCTTGCCTGGCGCGCGGTTGCCGAAGCGCACCGCATAGCCCACGCCCTGACTGGCGCTGAGCAACTGCACCACAGCGCTCTGTTCGTTGCGGTTGACCCGACAGCCGGCATCCTGCAGCAGCTCGGTCAGCGACTCTACGCTCACGGTTTCAATAAGGGTCACATCCGTCATGCACACGCTTCCTCATCATCATTGCGTCGCTATCAAGTAGTAGCACAGCGCTCCTGATTGGCCAGGACGACACCCAGGCACGCGCGCCCAGCCTTTAAAAGCCGCGGCGTTGTGTGTAAAACGGACCGATCCCCTTCCCGATGCAAGGACCTTCAGCATGCGCTACCGCCCCCTCGGCCGCTCCGGCCTGCACGTTTCCGCCCTGACCCTGGGCAGCATGATGTTCGGCGAACAGACCGACACTCCGACCGCCCTGAAAATCATCGGCCAGGCCTGGGACCAGGGCATCAACTTCATCGACACCGCCGATGTGTACAACGCCGGACGCTCCGAGGAAATCGTCGGCCAGGCGGTGGCGCATAATCGTCAGGACTGGGTGGTCGCCTCCAAAGGCGGCTATGGCCCGGTCGACGGACTGCCCAACCGTAGCGGCCTGTCGCGCAAGCACCTGTTCAATGCCCTGCACGCCACGCTCACGCGCATGAATACCGATTACCTGGACATCTACTACCTGCACCGCGAGGACCACCAGGTGCCGCTGGAGGAAACCGTGCGCGCCATGGGGGACCTGCTGCAGCAAGGCAAGATCCGCTACTGGGGCGTGTCCAACTTCCGCGGCTGGCGCATCGCCGAGATCTGCAACCTGGCCGAGCGCCTGGGTGTGGCCAAACCGGTGGTCAGCCAACCGCTGTACAACATCGTCAACCGCCAGGCCGAGCCCGAGCAGCTCACGGCAGCCGCCTACCATGGCTTGGGCGTGGTGCCCTTCAGCCCGCTGGCGCGCGGCGTGCTCAGCGGCAAGTACGCACCGGGCGCCACACCTGAGCAAGGCAGCCGTGCGGCGCGCCAGGACAAACGCATCATGGAGGTGGAATGGCGACAGGAATCGCTGGCCATTGCCCAGAAGATCCACGCGTACACCCAGGCCAAAGGGGTCGGCATGGTCGAATTCGCCATTGCCTGGGTACTCAACAACCAATTGATCAGCTCGGCCATCGTCGGCCCGCGCACCGAGGCGCAGTGGCAGACCTACGCCGGCGCGCTGGAGGTCCAAATCAGCACTGAAGACGAAGCCTTCGTCGATTCACTGGTCACCCCAGGGCATGCTTCGACCCCGGGATTCAACGATGTCGCGCATTTCGTCAGCGGGCGGCTGCCGCGCTGACTTAACCCGGTGATCACACCAGCACACGCATCTCGCCGCCAGACAGCGGCTCGGTGCGTTGCGGGCTGTCGCTGACGTTGCGTCCGGCTCCGCTTCCGGACAACCGCCAGGTCACATCGGTAATGCCGTAGCGCTCAGCCATGGGCCGGCTGACTTTCTTGATCTTCTCTCGCCCGAACTTGGGAATGATGCCCACCCCCGCATCGCAACTGGCCCAATGCCAAGCCTCGGCATTGTCCATGCGCTCCGATCGAATGATGAAGCTTCGCAGCTGCCCATGCTGCTTGTATTCGATGACGTACAACTGTGGAGCTGGCATTTCTGGGCCTCCTGTTCTCCATGGATGACCCTAGATTGATCGGGCTTCATCGCGAAGATTCAGAAAATTGTCGAACAAGTGGATAAACAGTGCGTTCAGTCCTGCCCCGCCAAGCTTCGGCGCACGGCCTCGATCTCGGGATCCGGCACCGCACCGGGCTGCAGGATGACCTTGCGGCAGCGCTCCTGCATCTCGTCGAACAGCTCATAGCCACGCGCAGCGTCCTCCAGCGCCAGGCGATGGGTGACAATCGCCTCCGGATTCAACCGTCCCGCCTCGATATGCTCCAGCAACTCGGGCAGATAGCGCTGCACATGGGTCTGCCCCATCTTGAAGGTCAGGCCCTTGTCGAAGGCGTCGCCGAACAGGAAACAATGGACGAAACCGGCATACACCCCCGGCACGCTCACCACTCCGCCGCGCCGCACGGCAGCAATACTCTGGCGCAGCGCCTTGCCGCTGCTGCCTTCGATCTTCAAGGCGGTGAGTACCGACTCGGTAGCGCTGCCCTTGGCCTCGAAGCCTACTGCGTCGATCACCGCGTCCACCCCGCGCATGCCGGCGGTCTGGCGGATGATGGTGTCGGCCGGATCGTCATCGTGGGAGAAATCAATGGGAATCACACCGTAAGCCTGGCGGGCGTAATCGAGACGATAACCGCAGTTGTCGACAATGAAGATGCGTTCCACGCCGAGCATGCGTGCGCACGCCGCCGACAGCAGGCCGACCGGGCCGGCCCCGTAGATGGCCAATGAAGAGCCTTCGCCCACTTCGGCATTGACCACCGCCTGCCAGGCCGTCGGGAGGATGTCGGAGAGAAACAGCACCTTGTCGTCAGCCAGATGCCCCGGCACCTTGAACGGGCCGACGTTGGCCTTCGGCACCCGCACGTAATCGGCCTGCCCACCCGCGATGCCGCCATACAAATGGCTGTAGCCGAACAACGCCGCCCCCGGCGGGATGGCCTTCTTGTTGAGGATGGCGCCGCGACCCGTATTGGTGGTTTCGCACGCCGCGAACAATTCGTGCTGGCAGAAGAAACAACCACCGCAGGCGATCACGAACGGAATCACCACCCGGTCCCCGCGCTGCACCGCCGTCACGCCGCTGCCGACCTCTTCGACGATGCCCATGAACTCGTGCCCGAGGATATCGCCTTGCTCGACCATGGGAATCTTGCCGCGATAGAGGTGCAGGTCCGAGCCGCAGATCGCGGTCGCGGTCACGCGTAGAATCAGGTCGTCGGGGTCTTGCAGAATGGGATCGGCCACCGTGTCTACCCGCACATCACCGGCGCCGTGATAGGTCAATGCACGCATGATTCGCTCTCCAGGGCTGAGGATTGCCAATGGCCCAGGCAAAGGGATGACCGGGCCTGTTCAGAGTCTAGCCATCAAGCATCGCGTGCGCCGCCGCGGCTGTTCTGCCCGCCCCGACGCCCGGCCTCGGAGGCACGCTCGCGGTCGTTGGCGAAGTTGCCGCCAGAGTTCTGTCCGCCCTTCTGACCGGCACGCGAAGCGCGCTCGGGGTCGTTGGCGAAATTGCCCGGATTGGTCTGCCGGGTGCCGCCGCGCTTGCTTGGGCGGTCCTGCTCATGTTCATGCGCCATGTCATGTCTCCTGTAAGGATTCTGCGGCCAGCCGGTGCGCGCGCAATGCACGCGCCTACCCTGGTTCCGACAGTCGCCTGACACTGCGCTCCATCGTTTTGATGAATCTCTGACCGGCGGCGCTAAAGGCGTCGGGGCCTGACTTTAGCGCCCCAGTATTGGCCGTTCTGCATGCCACGATGAATATTGCCGCTACACCAGCACTTTCCTGCGCGCCTCAAGTCCAAGTCCCAATCCCGGAGAAGCGAGCCTTAGCCACCGCTTTCGCCCTCGACGCTGCGAAGCCTATACTCCCTCACCCTGTCCGATTCCCCTCTCTGGGTGGTCCCCTCGCCCTGTACAAGGCCGTGCCATGACGTCGTCTTCCAACCAGCCCACCGCCTCACCGGTCAATCGCAAACTGATGCCCAGTCACCTCGATTTTCCGGTGGTGGGCATCGGCGCATCGGCCGGCGGCATCGAGGCCATCTGTACCTTCTTCGAACAGATGCCTGCCGACTGCGGTATGGCATTCGTGGTGGTGCTGCACCTGTCCCCGGACCATCAGAGCGTGGCGGACCACATCATTCAGGGCGTAACGCGAATGCCCGTGCGCCAGGTGACAGCGCCTGTGCCCATCGAGTGCAATCACGTCTACGTGATCTCACCGGCCAGCCGGCTCTCCACCAACGACGGCTATCTGCGCGTCAGCCCGGCCAATCGCCGTCGTGGCGACCATGTGGCCATTGACCTGTTCTTCCGCGACCTGGCCGACGTGCACAAGGATCACGCCTTCTGCGTGGTGCTTTCGGGCACGGGCGCCGATGGTGCAGTGGGCCTGTCGCGGATCAAGGAACAGGGCGGCGTGACCCTGGTGCAAACACCCGACGACGCCCTGCACGACAGCATGCCCCGCGCCGCTATCGCCACCGGCCTGGTGGACTTCGTCATGCCGGCAGCCGATATGGCCCAGAAGTTGATGGAAATCTGGCTCAAGGCCAAGCAAGTGCGCCTGCCGGAAGTGGACGAGCAGAACATGCCGCCGCCGCTGGGCATCCGCGAGGGCGACCCGCAGCAGGCCGAGCCGCTGCTCGAGGAAATCCTCCTGCTGCTGCGCGCCAACACCGGCCATGACTTCCAGCACTACAAGCGCGCCACCGTGTTGCGTCGCATCGAGCGGCGCCTGCACGTCACCGCGCAGACCGACCTGCCGGGCTACTACCGTTACCTGGAGCAGCATCCGCAGGAGTCCGATGAGTTGCTGGCCGACATGCTCATCGGCGTGACCAACTTCTTCCGCGACCGCGAAGCCTTCGAAGCCCTTGAGCGGCATGTGTTGCCCGAGTTGGTCAGCGACGGCGAAAGCGGCGAAGGCCCCGCCGACATTCGCGTCTGGTCCGCAGGCTGCTCCACCGGCGAAGAAGCCTACAGCCTGGCCATGCTGGTCAGCGAGCAACTGGCCCTGGAGAAGCGCGAGGCCAAGGTCCAGGTGTTCGCCACCGACCTGGACGGGCGCGCCATCACGCAAGCGCGCAGCGGCAACTATTCCGAAGCGATCGTCACCGATGTGCCGCCCGGGCGGCTACGCCAGTTCTTCAGCAAGGAAGACCAGCACTACCGGGTGCGCAAGGAGGTGCGCGAGCAGGTGCTGTTCGCTCGGCACAACCTGTTGTCCGACCCGCCGTTCTCGCAGATCGACCTGGTGGTGTGCCGCAATCTGCTGATCTACCTCGACCGCGAGGTGCAGCGCGACATTCTGCAGATGTTCCACTTCGCCCTGCGCCCCGGCGGTTACCTGTTCCTCGGATCCTCCGAGTCGGCAGACCTGGCCGGCGAGCTGTTCGCCCCGGTGGACAAGCGCAACCGCATCTTCCGCGCCCGCGAAATGCCCAGTGGCCTGCGCCACTCCGGACGCCGGCTGACCGGGGCGGACCTGCCGCCCGCCACCCCGGGCACGCCGGTCAAGACGCGCGCTGCGCGCAAGCCGTCCTACGCCGAAGTTCATCACCGCGCCCTGGCCCGGCGCAGCCCACCCAGCCTGATCGTCGATGGCGAAGGCATGATCCTGCACATGAGCGACGGCGTCGGTCGCTTTCTGCAACTGACCGGCGGCGAGCCGAGCCGCAACCTGATCAATCTGGTGCTGCCCAGCCTGCGTCTGGCCTTGCGCAGCACCCTGTTCCAGGCCCGCCAGGGCTCCCAGGCAGTCACTTCGCGCCCGGTCGAATTGGGCGAAGGCGACGAGCGAATCCAGGTGGAAATCGTCGTCCACCCGCACAAGGACGACCCCAGCGTCAGCGAGTGCCTGCTGGTGGTTTTCGAGGAACGCGCCCCGGACCCTTCCATTGCCCTGGCCGGCGGCATCCGCCAGACCGACAGCATGGTGCTGACCAACCTGGAGCGTGAACTGCAGCGCACGCGCTTGCAGTTGCAGGAAACCATCGAGCAATCGGAGATTTCCAGCGAGGAACTGACCGCCTCCAATGAAGAGATGCAAGCCATCAACGAGGAGCTACGCTCGGCCAGCGAAGAACTGGAAACCAGCAAGGAAGAGTTGCAGTCGATCAACGAGGAATTGCTGACGGTCAACTACGAACTCAAGAACAAAGTCGAGGAAACCGACAAGGTCAACGACTACCTGAGCAACCTGATCGCCTCCACCGACATCGCCACGGTGTTCGTCGACCGCAACCTGTGCATCCGCTGGTTCACCCCGCGCGCCACCGACATCTTCAACATGCTGCCGGTCGACACCGGCCGCTCGCTGCTCGACATCACCCACCGCCTGAACTATCCGGAGCTGGCCGACGACGCCCGCGCCGTGGCCCAGGGCGGCACCAGCATCGAGCGCGAGGTCAGCGGCCAGGACCAGCACTGGTACTTCACCCGGCTGCTGGCCTACCGCTCCAGCGAGCAGAAAATCGACGGCACGGTGTTGACCTTCATCGACATCAGCAAGAGCCGCGCCACCGAAGAACGCCTGCGCCTGGGCGAGGAACGCATGCGCCTGGTGGCCGAAAGCACCCATGACTTCGCTATCATTCTGCTCGACGAGCAGGGCTCGATCAGCGACTGGAACACCGGCGCTACCCTGATCTTCGGCTATACCAAGGAAGAAGTCCTGGGACGACACTACGAGTTGATCTTCACCGAGGAGGATCGCCAGGGCAGCGTGCCCGAGCGCGAACTGCACAGCGCCCGGGTCAATGGGCGCGGCCAGGACGAACGCTGGCACGTGCGCAAGGATGGCAGCCGTTTCTATTGCAGCGGCGAGGTCTCGCTGCTCAAGGGCAGCAGCCTGCGCGGCTACGTCAAGATCGCCCGCGACCTCACCGGCCACAAGCGCCTGCACGATGAGCAGAGCAAGCAATTGGCCGAGTCGCAAACCTCCAGCCACCTGAAGGACGAGTTCTTCGCGGTGATGTCCCACGAGCTCAAGCATCCGCTGAACCTCATCCAGCTCAACGCCGAAATCCTCCGCCGCCTGCCCGTGATCAAAGGTGCAAGCACCGCGAGCAAGGCGGTCAGCACCATCTGCGAAGCGGTGTCGAGCCAGGCCCGGATCATCGACGACCTGCTCGATGTGGCACGTATCCGTACCGGCAAGCTCAAGTTGCGGACCGAATCGGTCGATCTCACCGCGATCCTGCTGGGTATTCATGCGGTGGTGTCGAGCGAACAGCACAACTGCACGGTACGCCTGAGCGTGCCGGCCGATGGTCAGCCGCTGTACATCGAAGGCGACAGTACGCGGATGGAGCAGATCATCTGGAACCTGCTGAACAACGCCCTGAAATTCAGCCCCGACGGCGGCGAGATTCATCTGCTGCTCAGCCGCGAAGACGACCAGGCCCTGCTGCAAGTCATCGACCAAGGAGTAGGCCTGCGCGAGGACAGCCTGGAAAAGATTTTCGACCTGTTCAGCCAGGCCGCCCCTGCCGCCACCAGCCACAACCGCGAAGGACTGGGCATCGGCTTGTCGTTGGTCCGCCAACTGGTCGAAGCGCATGACGGCACGGTGCGCGCGCAGTCGCCGGGCTTGGGCAAGGGCTGCGTCTTCAGCGTACGTCTACCGCTCAGCGCAGCACGCCAGGACGAGCGCACCGATGCCCCGCCGCCACAGACCGAGGGCCGTCTGCATGGCATCTGCGTGCTGTTGGTGGACGACTCGATCGAGGTGCTGGACGTGATGCAGCAATTGCTGGAGATGGAAAGCGCCGTGGTGCACGCCTACAGCGATCCGCGCAAGGCGCTGGAGGCGGCCGGGCAGGACCGCTACGACATCATCCTCTCGGACATCGGCATGCCGGGCATGGATGGCCATGCCTTGATCAAGGCCCTGCGCAGCCTGGAACACCTGCGCAGCACACCGGCCATTGCCTTGACCGGCTACGGTGCCAGTGCCGATCAGCACAAATCGCGGCAGTCGGGCTTCGACCGCCACCTGAACAAGCCCGTGGGCTACGACGAACTGATCGAGGTGATCGAGTCGTTGAGTGGGTCGGTGCCTTACTGAGGCCTGGCCTCAGGCATGCACGCTCCACTGCACCACGTCACCGGCCAGCGGCAATTCGTCGATGGCGTGGATCATCCCGCTGGCCAGCGCCTCGGCGGGGCCAAGGATACGCGGGTACGCCATCAGGTAGCGGGTGACGTCCAGGTCTTCGCGCGATCCCTGCGTGCGTTCGGCGACGATTTCGGCGTACAGCCTCAGGTCGTAGTCCAGGCTCATGGCGTATTCGGCCATGCGCGAATGGTCCACCGAGCCATGCAGCGTCCAGTGAAACGGGTGAAACAGGAACTTGCTGTAGCGGCAGGCGGTACGCCGGCTGCCTGCCAGGAACAGGATGTTGCCCATCGACTCGACGGTGCCGAGATTGTGGGTATGCACAGGCACAGGTTGAGCCAGCAGGAAGTTGTACAGGGTGAAACCGTAGCTGCACTCCCCGCCCATGGTCGCGATGTTGATCTGCAGCGCCTCGGCACCTTGCTGGACAGCGCGCGAGCAGGTGTTGATCAAGTTGCCGCAGGTCGAGGAATTGATCGGGCCGGTGAAGTGGATGATATGTCGGGCCATGAGCACCTCCAGAGTGGTCCGGGCGCCTCGGGCATCCGGCTCTCGGTGGAATCGTGCGCAGCGACAAAGTTCCCCGCAACCACCGCTCGGCGACCGTCGCTGACCGGCGCTGCACCGTCCAGCGCGCGCTGACCATCCATTCGGAACCCCCACCCCTTCGTTTCAGTCGCACACACTGTATCGACCGATTCCAAGGAGACCCCGTGAGCGACATTCGCATCGGCATTTCTGGCTGGCGCTATGCTCCGTGGCGCAAGGACTTCTACCCCTCAGGCCTGCGTCAGGACGACGAGCTGGCATTCGCCTCGCGTGCAGTGAACAGCATCGAGATCAACGGCTCGTTCTACGCGCTGCAAACCCCGGAACGTTACCGGCAATGGCGCGACGAGACGCCCGAGGACTTCGTGTTCTCGGTCAAAGCACCGCGCTACATCACCCACGTGCGCCGGCTCAAGGACATCGACGAAGCGATTGCCAACTTCTTCGCCTCCGGCCTTTTACTGCTGGGCGACAAGCTTGGCCCGATTCTCTGGCAGTTCCCGCCGAACCTGAAATTCGACGAGGCGCGCTTCAGCCACTTCCTCGAGCATCTGCCGCGCGACCGCAAAGCCGCGCGCGACTGCGCACGGCACTGCAGCGAACGCTTCGAAGACAACGGCGGCCTGGCCATCAAAGGCAATGCACCGCTGCGTCACGCCATCGAGATCCGTCATGAGAGCTTCCTGTGCGAGGCGTTCATCACGCTGCTGCGCAAGCACAAGGTGGCCCTGGTGGTCGCCGACAGTGCAGGCAAGTGGCCGTGCGTCGAAGACATTACCGCCGATTTCGTCTACCTGCGCCTGCATGGCGATGTCGAGCTGTACAGCAGCGGCTACACCGCACGGGCGTTGCGCCACTGGCGCCTGCGCATCCAGGCCTGGAGCCGTGGCGAGCAGCCGGCCGATGCGCACTGCGTACTGGGCAAACCACCGCGCAAGCGGATGAGTCGCGACGTGTACTGTTATTTCGACAATGACCAGAAAGTGCACGCCCCCTTCGATGCGCGACGCCTGCTTAGCAAGCTGGGGCTGGACGGCGAGTTGGTCACCGAGCCCGGCGTGGAAACGGAGGTGCCGCTGTGATCGAACCGCTGACCCAGCCTAGCCCCGCCGTCGACACCCGCGCCGCCGTGCGTCGCCTGAACGTGCTGACGCTCAACGTGCACAAGGGCTTCGCGCCGTTCAACCGGCGCTTCATCCTGCCAGAGCTGCGTGAAGCGGTGCGCGCTACCGGGGCCGACCTGGTGTTCCTGCAAGAGGTGCATGGCAGCCATCACGCGCATGCCCAGCGGCATCCGGGCTGGCCGCAGACGCCGCAGTACGAATTCCTCGCCGACAGCATGTGGCCGCAGTTCGCCTATGGTCGCAATGCGGTCTATCCGCACGGCGACCACGGCAACGCACTGCTGTCGAAATTCCCGATTCTCGACCATCGCAACCTCGATGTGTCGATCAAGGGCAACGAGGAACGCGGTCTGCTGCACTGCCGCCTCGACGTGCCTGGGCACGACCAGGTACATGCCATCTGTGTGCACCTGGGCCTGCGCGAAGCGCATCGCCAGCGTCAGGTCGAACTGCTGCTGGAACTGCTCGACAGCCTGCCGGCCAGCGCGCCTGTGATCGTCGCTGGCGACTTCAACGATTGGCGCCTGAAGGCCGACGACGTGCTCAGCCAGCACTTGGTCGAAGCCTTCGGCGAACGCTTCGGCACTCCGGCGCGCAGCTTCCCGGCCCGCTGGCCGGCGCTGCGCCTGGACCGCATCTACCTGCGCAACGCCATGCCCAGCCAGGCGCAGGTGCTCTCCAAATACCCCTGGTCGCACCTCTCCGACCACGCACCGCTCGCAGCGGAGGTGAACCTTTGAAGCAACCATCCTGGGTCGACGGCAACCATGTCGAGCTGCTGATCAACGGCGAGCAGTACTACCCGCGCGTATTCGAGGCGATGGCGGCCGCGCGCACGGAAATCCTTCTGGAGACCTTCATCATCTACGACGACAAGGTCGGCCAGCAGTTGCGCCAGACGCTGATCGACGCCGCCCAGCGCGGGGTGCGGGTCGAGGTGGTAGCCGATGGCTATGGCGCTGGCGAGCTACCCGACGCCTTCGTCACCTCGATGGTCGAAGCCGGCGTGCACTTCCATGCCTTCGACCCGCAGCCGATGCTGGCGGGTATGCGAACTAATCTGTTCAGGCGGCTGCACCGCAAGATCGTGGTCATCGATGGCCAGCGGGCGTTCGTCGGCGGCATCAACTACAGCGCCGATCACTTGGGGGACTTCGGTCCCATGGCCAAGCAGGACTACGCCGTGGAGGTCACCGGCCCGGTGGTGGCCCAGGTTCATACCAGCAGCCGTCGCCTGATGGCCCCGGTCCTGGACCGCGCCGATACCGTCGAGCCGGTGACCGCGCCCACCGGCGCTGCGCAGGCCACGCTGGTGCAGCGTGACAATGTCCGTCACCGTACCGACATCGAGGAGCAGTACCTGCAGATGTTCCGCCATGCCGAGCGGCGCATCGTGGTGGCCAACGCCTACTTCTTCCCCGGCTACCGACTCCTGCGCGAACTGCGCAATGCCGCCCGACGCGGCGTGCAGGTGACGTTGATCCTGCAAGGCCAACCGGACATGCGCTGGGTGCGAGCCATCTCGCGGCTGCTGTACAACTACCTGCTGCGCGACGATGTGCGCATTCACGAATACTGTCGACGTCCGCTGCACGGCAAGGTCGCGCTGGTGGACGAGCAGTGGTCCACCGTCGGCTCCAGCAACCTCGACCCCTTGAGCCTGTCGCTGAACCTGGAAGCCAACCTGATGATCCGCGATCGCGCATTCAACCAGCAGTTGTACCAGCACCTGAGCGAGCTGGCCGAAGAGCAGTGCAAGCCAGTCACCCTGGAACGCATGATTCGTGGCTACTGGTGGCGAGCGCCGCTGATCTTCATGGGCTTTCACTTCACTCGCTATTTTCCGCGCATCGCTGGCCTGTTCCCGGCTCATCGGCAGCGCTTGAAGTCGGTCCTGCCTTCGGTTCAGGAACAGGGTGAGCTGCACGAGGGCAACGTCTGATGGCCGAGAAGTCATGGAAGGTTTGGGGCAAGCAGGTGCTGACCCTGTGCTTCATCATCCTCATACCCACCCTGCTCTATACCCTGGCGCGCAATCTGGACTGGGATGAGGTGCGCCAGTCGCTGTTGGCCTACAGCCCGGCAACCCTGGCGCTGGGCCTGTTGCTGGCGCTCACCAGCTACCTGGTATTCGCCAGCTACGACCTGCTAGGGCGCGCCTACACCGGACACCGCCTGCCTGCCCGCCAGGTACTGCCGGTGGCCTTCGTGTGCTATGCCTTCAACCTCAATTTCACCACCTGGGTAGGCGGTGTGGCCTTGCGTTATCGGCTGTACGGCCGGCTGGGCCTGGACACCGCCACCATCACCCGGATCCTCACACTGGGCTTGCTGACCAACTGGATGGGCTACCTGCTGCTGGCCGGCAGCGTGTTCGCCCTGCGCCTGGTGAAGTTGCCGGAGGGCTGGGCGGTCGGCGCCAGCGGTCTGCAACTGATCGGCGTGGCCATGGTGGCCGTCGCCCTCGCCTACCTGTTCGCCTGCGCGTTCGCCAAGCGCCGCACCTGGCATATTCGTGGGCACGAAATCACCTTGCCATCCTGGCGCCTGGCGCTGTGCCAAGTGGCCCTGGGCGCGAGCAACTGGGCGTTGATGGCGGCGCTGATCTATCTGTTGCTGCCGCACGAGCTGTTTTATCCGTCGATCCTGGGTGTGTTGCTGATCAGTTGCATCGCTGGGGTGGTCGCGCACATTCCTGCTGGTTTGGGGGTGCTGGAAACGGTGTTCCTGGCGCTGCTTCACGGGCAATTGAGCCAGGGCACGCTGGTCGCCGCGTTGCTGGGCTATCGCACGCTGTACTACCTGATTCCGCTGTTGCTCGCCTTGATCGCTTACGTGGTGCTGGAAAAACGCGCCAAGGCGTTGCGCCAACAGGATCGCAACCGGCCGCAGGAAGCGGACGCACGCTGATCGTCGGCCCAGGCTATGGCATGATCGGCGCTCCCGGATAATGAGCGCCGTGCATGTTGATCGACGAAGAGCTGACCCTCAAGAAGCTGGAGACGTTCCTGGCCTTCATGCGCAGCGGCAGCTTGGGCCGTGCGGCGAGTGAGCTGTCGACCAGCGCGGTGAGCGTGCACCGCGCCATTCATTCGCTGGAAAACGCGCTGCGCTGCCCACTGTTCAAGCACGAGGGCCGCCAGTTGATCCCATTGGAAAGCGCTTATGTGCTGGAGAAAAAGGCCCGCCAGTTGCTGCAGGACGCCGAGCAGATGGTGCGCCAGACCCGCGAGGCAGCCGGTTTCTATGCCGAGCGCTTTCGGCTCGGTGCGTTGTACTCGCTGACGGTCAAGACCGTACCGAAGCTGGTGATGGGGCTGAAGCTGCGCCGCAGTGAGCTGAATATCGATCTCACCTTGGGCTCGAACGTGGATTTGCTGCATCGCCTGAAAAATCACGAACTCGATGCGATTCTGGTGGCGCTCGACGAGAGCATCGAGGACCCGGCCTGCGCGCACCTGGCGTTGTTTTCCGACGATATCTTCCTGGCCGTGCCAAGCGATTCGCCGTTCGCCGAGCAGGACGAGGTGGATCTGGCGGACTTGGCCGACTCGACGTTCATCACCCTGACGCAGGGTTTTGCGACTCACCGGGACGGGGCGCGGGTGTTCGGCCAGGCGGGGTTCGAGCCGAAGGTGGCGATGCAGGTGAACGATATCTTCACGTTGCTGAGCATGGTCAGTTCGGGGGTGGGGTATGCGTTGTTGCCGGGGCGGATTGCGGCGGTGTATGAGAATCGGGTGAGGTTGATTGCGCTGCGCGAGCGGTATCGGTTGCAGCAGGATATTGGGGTGGTGTTTTTGAAGGCGCGTGAGCGGGAGCCGAATTTACTGGCGTTGTTGGCGGAGTGTCGGATGTATCGGCGGGAGGGTTGATGATTTAGGATTTGGGGATTTGGGGATTTGGGGATTTGGGGATTTGGTTAAGTCTTTGAATTTTTTGTTGATTTTTAGTCACCTTTTCGCCTTTACGGCGACCCTCTTTTTTTCTTGGAAAAAAGAGGGGCAAAAACCGCTTGCTCCCGCATACGGCCCCTGCGCTGCGCGCAGGGGTCCCCTCGCGCCGGCGTCGCTCCGGGAGGACCGCGCTTAGGGGCCGTCCTGGCCCCAAGCGCTTGACGGGCATCCATGCCCGTCACCTCCCTGCGCAACGCCTATGCTCGGCCTCCTGAGGTCGCGGTTGGCGGTG